>NZ_LGTE01000023.1 GCF_001263415.1 Thermincola ferriacetica | reverse complement strand
CCCCTGCCTTCTTGTCTGTGGTTTTGCGGGCGCAGTCGCTCCTTAACGGTAGCCTGAGAACCCCACCCACCCCTCTATGAAAAACTGGCGGATTAAGCCAGAACCCCGCTCCGGAAAACATTTAACCTCCCCGAATTTTTTAAAATAACCTTTGTCGACAGCCTGAAACTCACCTGTAGGTGAGTTTTATAAGTTCCAGTATTTTTACCTGTCCTTAATTAAATTTGACACCTCTGACAGCGTTGCGGATGCCGGCCACTGCGGCCGGAATATCTTCCGCCCCGAAAATAGCTGATCCCGCGACCAGTACATTAGCGCCCACTTCTACAACCTGGCGGGCCGTTTCTGCATTTATACCACCGTCAATTTCTATATCAATATTTTTGCCAAGAACATTAATCATCTCACGCAGAGCCCTTATTTTCGGTAATACCGCCGGAATGAATTTTTGCCCGCCAAAACCAGGATTAACCGTCATCAAGAGGACCATATCCAAATCGGGCAGAACATATTCTATAGCTGTCAAAGGCGTAGCGGGATTTAAACTTACACAAACTTTTTTCCCCAAGGCTTTGATATTCTGAATGCTTCTGTGCAGGTGCAGGCATGTTTCCGCATGGATGCCGATAATGTCAGCTCCTGCCCGGGCAAATTCCTCAACATACCTATCGGGTTCAGAAATCATCAGGTGGACATCAAAGACCAGCTTGCTATGAGGCCTTAGCGCCTTTACAACCAAGGGACCGATGGTAATGTTGGGCACAAAATGGCCATCCATTACATCTATATGCAAGTATTCTACGCCGGCTTTTTCAACTACAGCCACTTGTTCGCCCAGCCGGGCGAAATCGGCTGACAAAATAGACGGCGCTATTTTAACCATACTAGTACCTCCTCTTGCGGCCCTCAAGTTCCTTCATAAAAGCCTCGTAACTTCGGTAGCGGCTTTTATCAATTAACCCCTGAGCCACAGCATTCTTAACAGCACACTGGGGTTCAGCCAAATGCAGACAACCGTTAAATTTACAGGCTCCTTCATAAGAGGCAAACTCCGGAAAACAGGTAGCCAGACTTTCTGTTTCCATCTCCGGTAAATTCAGGCTGCTAAATCCGGGAGTATCGGCAACAAAGCCTTCCACTTCCAGTTCCAACAGTTCCACATGCCTCGTCGTATGCTTGCCTCGGCCAATTTTTGCGCTAACTTTCCCGGTCTTCAACATTAAACCCGGCTGGACCGCATTGAGCAAAGAAGATTTTCCGGCACCTGACGGCCCAGCAATAACGGAAATCCTACCCGCGAGCCAACTGCGCAGATCTTCTATGCCCATGCCGGTTACTGTACTGGTCAGAATAACCCGGTAACCTGCTTTTCCGTAGGTGTTTTTTAACAATTGCGGAAAACCCAGGTCAACAAGGTCACACTTATTGATGCAAATAACTGCTTCGAGTCCTTCATATTCAGCCATGACCAGCATCCGGTCCAGCAGCTCCCTGTTAATGGCCGGATCTTTGGCCGCCATTACAATGACCACCATCTCCACATTGGCAATGGGCGGCCGTGCCAATTCAGAAACCCGGGGTAAAATCTCTTCAATTACGCCCTTACCTTTTCCCGTTTCCCTGACCACGACACGGTCGCCGGCCAGGGCCGGTTTATTTTCCAGCCGAAACCTTCCCCTGAGGGAACATTCCCAGATTTTGCCTTTATACTTGACATAGTAGTGGCCGCTGTATCCTTTAATGACCACTCCTTCAATCATATAACCACCTTATTTAACGGTTTTTTCCTCCAGTAATGTTCCATCCATCCATACTTCTATTCTGGCTTCTTTGTAATAGGTTATAATTTCCGATACCTGTTCGCCGGGGTTAAGGGTCTTGTTATAAGCTTCCCGGGTACCGGTAACATCAGTAACAACAATTTTTACATTATGAGTACTGCCGTCATTGGGAACCTTCATTTCCACCCGCGCTGTTTTTGCTTCCGGTCCCGGTCCCCGGCTAAGCACAACCTTTACTTCAGTGCCTTCCAGAACCTGCCTTTCCCCGGAAACAGGATCCTGCCTAATGACAATTCCGGCTTCGTATTCGGTACTTTCCTCCTGACCGATATCCTGACTCAAGATCAGGTTGGCCGCTTCTATTTTCTTCTTGGCTTCACTGAGCGTCAAACCAATGAGGTTCGGCACAATCACATATCGCGGCTCTCTGCCCTTGCTTACTTCCAGCGTAACCGTGGAACCTTCCGGCGCTTTCTCTCCCGCTTCCGGTAGCTGGGATATGACCGCCCCTTCCACCACTTCGTCGCTGTAAGACTCTTTAATATTATATTTGAAACCTTTATTTTCCAGATCAATTTTCGCCGCCTCAATATCCTTCTGCCCCACGTCGGGCACTTCCACCATTTTCGGACCACTGCTTACATATAGCATAACCGTTCGGTTCTTTTTAATTTTCTCCCCCGGCCCGGGTTCCTGGGAAATTACATTACCGGCTTCCACTTCCGGGTGATTCTGCCTGGTAAATTCAGCTTTTAATCCGATCGCTTCCAAGGTTCTTAAAGCTGTGTCAAGGGGCATGTTGGTTACATCTGGCACTTCTACTTCCGGCACATACATGAAAGCATTGAGACCATACGCAAGTCCAATTAAAATACCAAGGATAATAACGGCGGCATATACTTTGACCATGGGCCGCACTCTTTTCCGGCGCCGCTCTTTGCGGGATTCCCCTGTTCCGCCTTCCTGGCCGGTATCGCTAACCACCGGCATAACCTTGGTGGCAAACTCATCCATATCTATGGCCTTGGTCTCATCGCTAATGCGGCCCAATAATACAGTATTTAGGTCGGCAGCCATGCTTTTAGCCGTCTGGTACCTGAGACCGGGGTCCTTTTCCATGGCTCGCAAGATAACTTTGTCTAATTCGGGAGTAACCTGCGGGTTAACGGTAGAAGGAATAGCCGGTTTTTCCTGAATGTGTTTCAAAGCAACAGAAACAGGAGTATCGGCCTCAAAAGGCACTTTGCCTGTGAGCATCTCATACAGGACAACCCCCGCAGAATAAAGATCAGACTGCGCGGTAGCAGGCTGGCCCTTGGCCTGTTCGGGGGAAATATAGTGAACAGACCCGAGAATCGTCCCGTGCTGCGTAATAGTACTGGCAGTCACGGCCCGGGCAATGCCAAAATCAGTCACTTTTACCCGCCCATTGTTAGCTAATAATATATTGTGCGGCTTAATGTCCCGGTGAATGATGCCGTTTTCATGGGCATGGCTCAGTGCGTCACATATTTGCTTAGCGATATTTACTGCCTCGTTGACAGGGAGGGCGCCTTTTTCATGAATAACCTCTTTCAGGTTCCTCCCTTCGATATACTCCATAACAATATAATGAATGCCGTTTTCTTCACCTACATCGTAAATACCCACAATATTCGGGTGCGACAAGCGAGCCACAGCTTGGGCCTCGTTCCTGAAACGGTCAACGAAATCAGGGTCACTGGTAAACTCCGGCCTGAGCACTTTAATGGTAACAATCCTTTGCAGCAGGGTGCACCTGGCTTTGTAAACCAGGGCCATCCCTCCGCCGCCAAGCTGTGATAATATTTCATATCTATTATTACCAAGAAATTGTCCAACCTTCAACTTTTTCACCTCTTGTCTATTATAACCGCCCTGAACAGTTCTCTGGCTATGGGACCTGCTACTTGACCCCCGGTGCCACCGTTTTCTACTATTATAGCTATTGCCACCTGCGGGTTTTCCACAGGGGCAAACCCAATAAACCAGGCATGGGTTTCACCGTGGGGATTTTCAGCCGAACCGGTTTTACCCGCAACAGAAATCCCCGGCAACCTTGCGGGCCGTCCGGTACCTTTTTCCACTACAGCCCGCATGGCTTCTACAAGCTTTCTGTTGATGTCCGGGCTGACCACCCGCTGCGCCTGAGCAGGTGTGGTTTGCGAAATCACTGTTCCGTCGTGTCTGCGCACTTCTTTGATTAGATAGGGAGCCACTTTGTTGCCTCCATTGGCCACTGTCGCCGCCACCAAAGCCATATGCAGCGGCGTAACCAGAGTGCGTCCCTGACCAATGGCTGTCTCCGCCAAGGCCTCGGGAACCAGTTCGCCCGGTCCGGCTACAATCCCTTTTTTCGTGGGCAATTCGAAAGGCGTCTTGTCAGTCAGCCCGAAAACCTGCATTATGTCGTAAAAGTTTTGCGCCCCCATCTCCAACCCCAGGGTGGCAAACACGTAGTTGCTGGAGCGCTGCAAAGCTTCAACAAAACCAACCTTTCCCACTACATGGGAATCATCTATTCGATTTCCTCTAATAATAACATAACCGGGCGCATTAAAAATCCTGGTCCAGTTAGCGGGGTTAAACTTTAATGCCCCGGCCCCCGTGACAACTTTAAGGGTCGAACCGGGAGGATACATCCCCTGGGTAGCCCTGTTCAGCAGCGGGCTGCCGTTACCTTCTTTCTGGAGAAAAAGCCAGTTTTTCTCAACTTCGTTAGGGTTATAGGAAGGTTTGCTGACCAAGGCCAGCACTTCTCCCGTTTGGGGGCGGAGCGCCACCACCGCGCCTTTCCGCTCTCCCAATAAACGGTAGGCCAGTTCCTGCAACGGCAGGTCAATGGTGGTAAACACGTCATACCCGTACCGTTCTTTTTGGAGATCGGGCAGGAACGGAAAAACAGTCTCTTCACTATTAAGGCCTAAAAGATACGCATTAGCAGAATACTCCAGGCCTGCTTTGCCGTATTTGGCGGAATTATATCCCACAAGATGAGCTGTGACTTCGCCCTCAGGAAAAACGCGTATATACCCATGGTCAACCTTTTTACTGTAAGCCAGGACTTTTCCCTCACGGTCCAGTATCTGTCCGCGCAGTGTCTTGGCTTCCAAGGCATAAAGCCTTTTATTCCTGGGATGGGTATATATGGCATCTCTCTTGATAACTTGCCAATAAGTTATTGCCAGTATAACTATTAAGAAATTAAAAATCAGCAGGTATGTCAATATCCTAAGATTTCTTCTCATCACTCAAGCATTCCTTCTGAGATGGAACTATCCCTGTGGGAAACGGCGACTAACAGGCCTGCCAGTACATAGCTGGAAACCAGGGAACTGCCTCCGTAACTTATAAAAGGCAGTGTTACCCCTGTCAAAGGCAAGAGCTTAATGACTCCCGCCATAATGACAAAGGTCTGAATGGCAAATAGCGCCGAAAGGCCGCCGGCTAAAAGGATGCCGAAATTGGTACGAGACTTGGCAGCTATAACCATCCCCCTATATACAAACAGCAAGTATAAGAGTATCAAGGCTACGGCACCCAGCATCCCGGTTTCCTCACTCCAGGCGGAAAAAACAAAGTCTGTATGAACGGCCGGTATATACCCGGGATTACCCAAACCGAGCCCCGTCCCTGTTAACCCCCCGGACGCCAGAGCAAACAGAGACTGGACTATCTGATAGCCTTTACCGTCAATATCCTGCCAGGGATTAAGCCAAATAGCAACCCTGGTCTGCACATGGAAAAACAAAAAGTAACAGATAACAGCCCCAAGGGCAAATAAAAAGGTGCCGGAAGTTATATACAGCCACCGCCCGGTAGCAATATATACCATAGCCAAAAAAGTACCGTAAAAAATCAGCGCCGTTCCCAGGTCCTTCTGAAAAACCAGGAGCATTAAGGACAGACCGCACATAATAATTACCGGTCCGATATATCTCAGGCTTGGCAGCCCAATACCAAGTATTTCCCTGCTGCCGGAAACCAGGATATCCCGCTCTTCTTCCAGGAAACTGGCCAAAAAAACAACCAAAATGATCTTTACAATTTCCGAAGGCTGAAAACGCAGGGGCCCCAAGGCCAACCAGCTTTTGGCGCCGCCAACTTCCACTCCGAATATTATAGTCAGAACTAATAACAAAATCCCGACTATTATATATACGTATTTGTAATCCTGTAACCTAACGTAGTCGGCAAGAAATTTTATTACAAACACAAAAGAAAGAAGACCTACTACCTGCCAATAGAACTGCTTAACAGCCACATCAGGCGAAAGCCTGAACAACAGCAGCATACCAATGAAGTTAAGCATCGCTATCAGCGGCAGGATATATGGATCGCCTATTATCTTCCACCTGGCCAACAACAAACTTATGGCAAGCAACAATACGACCAGAATACCGCCATAAGTAAATATATCGGTATGCCACCTTTGGTTGTCAATAAACCATAAATTCAATAGGCCGGCCCCAAAAAACAGGGCTGCCCATAAAATAAGACTCATTACCTTCCTGTGCACTGCAAGCATTTAAAACGCCTCCCGAAGAAGCCTCTCTTAAATCCAATTATACATAAAATTCAGGTGATCATACCTAAAACCAGTGAAATATTATCGTTGCCGCCCCTGTCCAGGGCCTGCTTGACCAGTTCGTCCGCCGCTGCTTCCAAATCAGTGGAATTAATAACAACTTCAGCAATTTCGTGGGGTGCCAGCAGGTTAGATAAACCATCGGTACAGAGCAGGAGGTAATCCCCCTTTTTAACTTTAGTTTCATAAAAATCCACTTCCAACTTGACCGAAGCGCCCATAGCTCTGGTGAGAACATTTCTTTGCGGATGACTTTTGGCTTCCTCCGAAGTAATCCCGCCGTTTTTCAGCAATTCGTTAACCAGGGAATGGTCGCTCGTAAGCAGAAGGATATCCGGACCGCTTATAATATAAGCCCTGCTGTCCCCGATATGAGCAATAATGGCTGAATTGTCGGTGACATAAGCCAGAGTAATGGTAGTGCCCATTCCATACAGGTTTTCATTAGCCTGGGCCTGATTGTATATTTCCCTGTTGGCCTGCAGAATAGCTTCTTTCAGCATTTTCTGCGGAGTAGCAAAAAACCTGTCTTTGCCGCTCCTTAAAAACTGTTCGACCAAATCGAGGGCCATTTTACTCGCCACCTCGCCGGCCATGTGACCGCCCATCCCATCGGCAACAGCCAACAAATTAAGGTCTTCGTAAATGCCGCAGTTGTCTTCATTATTTTTTCTCTTTAATCCTATATGACTTTTTTTAACCGCTCTCATTCTCCCACCTCACCACTTTAAAGGTGACCCCACCAATGCTAAGGAGAGCTCCTTCATCCAATGGAACGGGCCTATCTATACGTTTCCCGTCAAGCAGCGTCCCATTTCGGCTGTTTAAGTCTTCTATCCAATACCTGCCATCTCTGTAGTAAATCCTGGCATGTTCATGAGAGACAAAAGCATCATTAATACGCAGGGAGTTTTCAGCCGAACGGCCAATCTGCATATATCTTTTCACGGGATATTGCATTCCCACTTTAATGTCGTCAACAATGCTTTGTATGGCCATCAATCCGTATGCTTCACATACCTCCTGTCCGGCATAATCGGCCAAACTCTGCTCATGGCTGCCGCCAGAAGTTTTGCCTTTAATATCCCGGGCAATCATTGCCACTACCTTAAAAACGAAAAGGTATATGAAAAACAGGACAACAAACTTCATTCCTAAAAAAATCCAAGGACTGTTCATCAGACCACCTTATATTCAATAATGGTGTTCCCGAGTTTTATTGTATCACCATCCATCAATTTTTTCTTCATGACACGCTGGCCGTTAACGAATACCCCGTTGGTACTGCCATGGTCAACGATGAAGTGATACCCGTCGGCGTACGTTATGTCGGCATGTAACCGGGAGACGTTTTCATCTAAAAGCGATAGGTCACACGTACGCCTTCGTCCAATGGTAATCGGTTTGGTACCGAGGGGGAATTTTTGCAGATGCCCCCCGGCAGTTGTCACCGTTAATGAGGCGATTATCTTGAATTTGTCTTGAACAAAGGTATCTTCGAAAGCCCTGTTTTTTGTTGTCCCTGCTAAAGAAGAAAACATGTCTTCCCTATTTACCACAATAGTATGCTCAAAGGGGCTATGCCCGTTGTCGGTAGCCGGTTTTTCATCAGGCAGCGCCTCCGAAAACCTGCTTTTTACCTCAACAAATCCCGGCATTACCCTTTCGTCTTTTTCAAATTTTATTTGTGGGGGCCCGACCATAGCGTAATTACGCTGCTTGGCCTTTGCGGCCACAAAATCCTGCAGCTCCCTCGCCAGACTGCCGACCATGGAGGAAATCTGCTCCCAATCCTTGTCACCCACAAAAACAGTATATTCGTTAGGAATATAAATTTTGGAAACACTCACTGTCTTCTTGTCCCGCATTTCCCGGGCAATCATTTTCGCTATCTCGGCCGGCTGGATTGACCCGGTAAACTTTTGCTTAAAAAAACCTTCTATATGTTTTTCAGACCACTGCTCAACTTTAGTCCAAAAACCCATCTTTTTTCCCTCCGGTTTCCAGGGCAAGATTGTATTTCCTTCGCAACTGGCCGCAGGCTGCGTCGATGTCGGTTCCCATTTCCCTGCGCACTGTGGCAGGCACCCTATTTCTCTCCAATATAGTCTGAAATCTTTTTACAGTTTCGGTTGACGGACGGTACCATCTTCTTTCTGCCACGGGGTTAACAGGAATCAGATTGACATGACACAGCATACCCTTTATCAAACGGGCCAGTTCCTCTGCATGGCCCTGGGAATCATTCACGTCTTTAATCAGGGTATACTCAAAAGTAATTCTCCTGCCGGTCTTTTTAATATATTCGTGGCAGGCAGGAATTAATTCCTCTAACGGGTATTTTCTGTTTACCGGCATCAACTTGTTGCGCAATTCATTATTCGGAGCGTGTAGTGATACCGAAAGGGTTAAGGCCAGCTTCTCTTCAGCCAGCTTATATATTTGGGGAACTAAACCACAGGTAGACAAGGTAATATGCCGCATTCCAACGTTAAGTGCATAAGGAGCCGTAATCAAACGAATAAACTTTAAAACAGCCTCGTAATTATCCAGGGGCTCACCGGAGCCCATAATAACAACACTGCTGATCCGCTTTTTTTTATTCTGTTCAATACGCAAAACCTGGTCGTATATTTCTCCAGGTGAAAGGTTGCGATAAAATCCGCCAATAGTAGAAGCACAGAAAAGGCAGCCCATTTTGCAGCCCACCTGGGTTGAGACACATACGCTGTTACCATAATTGTGCTTTAAAAAAACAGTCTCTACCGTATTTCCATCAGCCAACTCGAACAGATACTTGGTTGTGCCATCCCGGCCTTGCTGCTCTTTTATAATCTCCAACCTGCCGATGTAGGCAGTTTTTGACAACCTTTCCCGTAAACTCAGAGGAAGATTGGTCATATCGGCAATTTCCGCGACCCCTTTTTTAAAAACCCAGTCTGCAATTTGTTTGGCCCGGAAAGACTTTTCTCCCAGCTCAATCAGAAATGCTGTCAATTCTTCCAGAGAAAGGTCTTTCAGATTCGTCAAGGCACTCATTCTCTAGACCCCTTTAATTCTACAAAATTTTATCAATACCTGCACAGGAGATGTAAAAAATTCTGCCAAATAAACTATATCCATTTCGTACCATTATAGTCTTTTGTGGAAAAGATTCTGTTATCCTTCTTTCACCATTCTGGCCGCAAAAAAGCCGTCGGTACCGTGAACATGAGGCAAAAACTGGATATAGCCTTCTGCCGCCGTAGGAAATTTGGTTCGGTCACATGTGTCCGGAAATAGAGGTAACAGACTATCCAGGCGAAACTCCGGAGCATTCTCCAAAAAAGACCGTACCAGATCGAGGTTTTCCCGTCTGTTGACAGTACAGGTAGAGTAAACCAAAACTCCCCCGGCTTTTACACATTGAGCAGCACTCCGGAGAATAGCCATCTGTAAAGCAGTCAGCTCATTAAACCGGTTAACGGTTTTTCGCCATCTTAACTCAGGCCGCCGGCGCAGCACGCCAAGTCCGGAACAAGGCGCATCTACAAGCACAAAATCAGCCCATTCTTTGTACTCCTTGTGCAATTCTCTGGCATCAACAAGCGCCGGCTCAATTATGTTGATTCCTAATCGACTGCAGTTTTCTTTAATCAGCCCCATCTTATGCTGATGGATATCCCCGGCCAGGATCCGGCCCTGGTTATTCATTAACTGGGCCAAATGAGTAGTTTTACCGCCCGGCGCACTGCAGGCATCAATGACTTTGCTGCCTGGCTTCGGCGCCACTATATGGCCAACCATGGTGGAACTTTCATCCTGCACCAAATACAGACCCTGCGCATGGCTTTTTAGGGATGCAATAGATTTGAACCCGGAGATATTAATTGTTTCAGGCGCAAATTCTCCTTTCCGGCATTCAACGCCTTCACCGGCCAGCACACCAATGAGTTCGTCCCTGCTGATCTTTAATGTATTGGTACGAATTGAATTGGGCGGCGTTTCATTATTCGCTCGGCATAACTTTTCAGTCTCTTCAAAGCCGAATTCTTCTAACCATAAACTTACCATCCAGGTAGGATGGGAATAATGAATACTGAGGTATTCCACCGGTTCGGCGTCTTTATCGGGCCATTTAAGCCGGTCTTTATGCCTGACTACATTCCGCAGCACCCCGTTGACAAATTTAACAGTCCCCTGGTGGCCGAATTTACGGGCCAAATTGACTGACTCGTTGCAAGCAGCCGAATTAGGCACTTTGTCCATAAAGAAAATCTGGTAAATACCCATCCTGATAATGTTTCTTATCCAGGGTGTCAGTGAATCCAGGGGTCTGGAAACAAACCGGCCCGCTATCCAGTCCAGAGTATTTAAACGTTTTAAAGTCCCATAAACCAGTTCCGTTATAAAGGCGCGGTCTTTTTTTTCCGGTTGGTATTTTTCCAATACTTTATTTAAAGCTATATTAGAATAGGCCCCTTCCCGGTCAACCTGATAGATGACCTCCAGGGCCAGTTTCCGTGCAGATCTCAAATTTAGTCATCCCTTCTAAAAAATCCGGCAATGGCGAGCAGCCTGACTAACTGCAAGATACTAACCACTGCCGCTGCCACGTAAGTCAAGGCGGCCGCATCAAGTACTTTCCTGGTAGCCCCTACCTCAGCCCCGGAAATTAACCCGGAACCTTCCAGATTAGCCATGGCCCGGGCGCTGGCATTCAATTCTACCGGCAGGGTCACCAACTGAAATAAAACTACGGCTGCAAAAGCATAAATACCTACCCAAACCAATGGTTTGATAGCCAGGATTAATCCCAGTATCAACAGCGGAAAGGCCAGGGTTGAACCAATGTTTACAACGGGTACAAAAGCTGCCCTGATGTTTAAAGGCATATAACCTGTATCATGCTGAATTGCGTGTCCTACTTCGTGGGCAGCCACCCCTAAACTGGCCAATGATGTACCGTTGTAAACCTGGGGCGATAAGCGAAGAACTTTTTTTCTGGGGTCGTAGTGGTCCGACAAAGTTCCCGGCGTCATTTCCACAGCCACATCATAAATCCTTGCTCTTTCCAAAAGCCTTCTGGCAGCTTCGGCCCCTGTAATACCTGCCGCGGACCTGACCTGCAGGTAGCGGGCAAAAGTACTCTGAATCTTAAACTGGGCATATAATGACAGCAGCAAACCCGGTATCAAAATGATAATCGTAGGATCCCAAAAAGGAAAACCAATCATAAGCAACCCTCCCTGTAAAAACCGTTCAACTCAACACCGCCGGCTCGTTTGTCAGTATTGTGCCGGGTTCAATACGCCGACCCCTGATAAAATCTTCTGCGCTCATCTTCTTACTTCCCTGTAACTGTAGTTCTTTTATTATTACTGCACCATCGCCGGATGCCACGTAAATACCCTCCTCAGGAACAACCTTAATGATCCGGCCCGGACGAAAAGGCCCGTCCGCTGCCGTTTCTCGGCCAGCTACATCCACCGTCCAGATTTTTAAAATCTTCTCCCCGAAATATGTATAGGCTACCGGCCAGGGGTTTAATCCCCTTACTAAATCTTTGATTTGCCTGGATGTTTTATGCCAATCAATCAGTTCCACTCCTTTGTCAAGTAAAGGTGCATAACTGGCGGCACTGTCGTCCTGCGGTATCCTCCTGGCTTCACCACGGGCAATCAGGTCCAATGCTCGCAGCAACGCCCTAGCTCCCAGAAAAGCCAATTTATCATGAAGTATACCTGTGGTATCTGATTCAGCAATGGGCGTCTTTTCCACCAGTACCACGTCGCCTGTATCCAACCCCTCATCCATATACATGATGCTGACGCCCGATTCCTTTTCACCGTTAATTACCGCCCAGTGGATAGGAGCTGCTCCGCGGTATTTCGGTAGAATTGAGGCATGGACATTAATACAGCCAAACCTGGGTATAGCCAATATATCCCGGGACAGCAGTTGGCCAAAGGCTACTACAACTATGGCATCGGGTGCCAGCTCCCTGATTTTTTCCACCGCTTCCGGCGCTTTGATTTTGTCGGGTTGATACACCTGGAGCCCCAGCTCCTGTGCAGTTACTTTCACCGGTGGCGGCATAAGTTTGCGGCCGCGTCCTTTTGGCCGGTCCGGCTGAGTTATTACCTGCACCACATCATGCCCTGTCTTGACCAGCTCTTTCAGGCACGGTACGGCAAAATCAGGTGTGCCCATAAAAATTATTTTCACGGGGAAAACCCTCCTACTTTTTAATAATTTCTTTGGCCCGGTCGATAAACAAAATTCCTTCCAGGTGGTCAATTTCATGCTGAAAAGCCCGGGCCAAAAGCCCTTCTGCTTCATATTCTACCCTGTCCCCTTCCCGGTTCATGCCTCTTACCCGAACTTTAGCATACCTGGGAACCTGGCCCTGTATGCCTGGAATACTCAGACAGCCTTCCACGTCGGTTTCGCTGCCTTCTCTGTGTACGATTTCCGGGTTGATCAGTTCTATCAGGCCGTCTCCCACATCAACCACAATCACCCTTTTCCCTACACCGATCTGCGGAGCTGCCAACCCGACGCCGTTGGCATCATACATGGTATCGGCCATGTCATCCAGCAGTTTAATAATATTAGGGGTAATTTTATTCACCGGCCTGCATTTCTCTTTTAAGATGGGGTCCCCTATTTCCACAATTTTGTATACAGCCACTGTTTTTCCTCCTTAAAGTAAACTTTGCGGATCTATCTCTACATTAAATTTTAAATCATTAAACTGTTCACGCAGCCCTGATTTGTAAAGCGCACTGTCCACCAACGGGCCGAACACCTTACGGTTTTTGGCCTTTATGCATAACTGCCACCGGTATTTGTTTCTTAATTTTGTCAACGGCGCCGGCGCCGGACCCAGTAAAGGCTGTTCCAGCCTTTCTTCCACGCCGCGGAGCTGAGCTTGCACATTTTCCGCCAATATATGGGCTGCCCGGATAACTTTATTTTCATCAAAACCACTTATTACTATGCGCAGCAATCGCGAGAAAGGAGGATACTCCATTTCCCGCCTGGTCTCTATCTCTATCCCATAAAACCCGGGAAAATCATGTTTTTGGGCTGTCCGGACACTGTAATGAGCAGGGGCATAGGTCTGCACAATTACCTTCCCCGGGGCACCAGCTCTCCCAGCACGCCCGGCCACCTGAGTTAACAACTGGAAGGTTCTCTCGGCTGCCCGAAAGTCAGGCAGATTGAGAGAAGTATCGGCGCTAATGACGCCCACCAGGGTCACATTGCGAAAATCAAGCCCTTTAGCAATCATCTGGGTGCCAATTAAGATATCCGCTTTGCCCGAAGCAAAACCCGTCAGGATTTTTTCATGGGCTCCTTTCCGGGAAGTAGTATCCACATCCATTCTCAGCACACGGGCTTGCGGAAAAAGTTTTTTTATTTCATCCTCCACCCTTTGTGTTCCCAGGCCAAAATACCGGATGTGCTTGCTGCGGCAGGCCGGGCACACCTGTGGCACTGTGGCTTTGTAACCACAGTAATGACAAATCATTTTTTCTCCATGGGCATGATAAGTTAAAGAAATATTACAGTACCTGCATTTAACGACAAAACCGCAATCCCGGCACACAACAAAGGTTGAATATCCTCGCCGGTTTAAAAATAGAATAATTTGTTCCTCTTTTTGTAGTGCCGTTGCAATCTCTTCCTGCAGCCGGCTGCTGAATATGGACCTGTTGCCCTGTTCCATTTCCCGGCGCAAGTCCACTATATGTACTTCCGGCATCGGCCGGTTGCCGATCCTGTTAGGCATCGTCTTTAATTTATATTTACCTTCCCGGGCGAGATAATAACTTTCAACGGAAGGGGTAGCGCTGCCCAGGATAACCGGACATCCGGCCATTCTGGACCGGTAAATGGCCACCTCCCGGGCATGGTACTTGGGATTTTCTTCTTGTTTATATGTACTTTCGTGTTCTTCGTCTACAATAATCAGGCCTAATTTTGGCACCGGGGCAAAAACGGCTGAACGGGCGCCTACCACCACCTGAATTACGCCATCTTTAATCTGCCGCCACTGGTCAAACCGCTCACCCAACGATAAAGCGCTGTGTAAAACAGCCACTTTTTCCCCAAACCTTCCCCGCACACGCTGCACCATTTGAGGGGTAAGGGCTATCTCCGGTACAAGAAAGATTGCCTGTTGGCCCATAGTGAGCGCCTTGTCAATGGCCTGCAGATAAACTTCCGTTTTACCGCTGCCCGTAGCTCCATGCAGCAGGAAAACATCAGAGATCCCACGTTCAATACTGCAACTGATATCAGCTAATACTTCCGCCTGCTCTGAAGTCAGTTGTTTAGGCGGTTCATATTCCACAGGCCGGCATTCCTGAAAAGGGTCACGGATATCTTCTATTTCTTCTATCTTAATTAGCCCCTTTTCCAGAAGAGCCTGAACAGCCGCAGGCGAACAGCCCATATCCTTCAATTCCGGCAGGGTAACAGGCGAATCAGAAGCCAGTATTGTCAGAACTTCGGCCTGTTTTGGAGCTTTCACTGCCAAATGACGGATTAATTCTTCCGTATCATCCCTGCTGTTTTCAGTCAGTAAGACCCGTTTCACCTTCTTTTTGCGGGCTTTTGCCGCAAACTTAGTCCGCACCTCACCCCAGCCATTTTCCTTTAAAATCCTTGCCAGGTATTCCACTGGCTTTTTACCGTATTGCTGTTCCAGTGATTTGATTTCTGCCTTGCCCCGGACAGATAAAAGGTCCAGAACAGCGGCAACCTTATCCTTCAACTCAGTATCGGCTCCGGTCATTATTTGGGCAAATATTAGATTTTTCAAATCGGCGTCAGGGTTGTTTAAGGACAGAAATTTTTTGCTACGCAGTTTCAGTCCGGGAGGCATAACCACATGCAGGGCATCAACCATGGTACAAAGGTAGGTTTTAGACATCCAACGGACTAAAGCCAGCATTTCCCGGCTGAAGACAGGTTCCTCTTCCACAATTTCCAAAATATCTCTGGTTTTTTCTACCTCCGCTGTTTCCGTAAGACCAACCACGTATCCGTCAACAGTCTGGGGGCCAAAAGGAACCAGTACCTGCATGCCTTCCCGCAGACGCTTTTCCAGGGCGGAAGGGATAGAATAATGAAACACCCTGTCCAATTTCCGGTTCAAAAGGTTGACAACAACCTCAGCATACAAATTATGTTCCCATTCCCTTCATTTAGGATAGTTTATTTAACATTATAACAAAAACCCGGTAGTTAATAAAGCGCTGTCCAATTTCCCCATATAAAAGAACAGCCGCCCTGTACATCAGGCAGCTTTTAAAACTGTTTTTCAACTGTCATTTTGTTTCAGTCTACGGTTACATCCGACATAATTTTTAAGGCCAGGGTTTCTACAGGGGCATAATCATCTGTCAGCAATATCGCCTCACTGAGATCAATATTACCTTTGTACTCGGGACGACCCGCCAATTGCCCCGGAGAAGGCAACTTATCCCGTGACGACACTAAAATTAAATTATCCATTTCCGTCGGGTCATCGAATTCTGCCTGAAACACGCGAAATTCAGGGAAAACCTGCTTAGAAGTCAGCAACAAACTCTTGAAAAAGGGACTGTAATCACCCTTGATACTGCTCACAATGTTAAAAACCACAATACCGCCCGGTTTCAGCGCAGCAGCCACTTCATCGAAAAATTCCTTGGTTGTGAGATGAAAAGGAATACTTGAACGGTTGTAAGCATCCACCATAATTACGTCGTACCGGTTCCTTTTATCTCGCAAAAAAGATCTGCCATCGACAGCCGCAGTACGGAGCCTGGGAGTATAGGGCATATTGAAATATTTATGAGCCACGTTGATTACCTCAGGGTCAATGTCAACAGCATCTATAGCTATATCTTTTTTTTGCGCCAATATGCCATTGATTACAGTTCCTCCTCCAACTCCAATAACCAGCACCTTCTTTGCATCGGGCCGGTAATATTGCATGGCAGCATCCATAAGTTTAGTATAAGGCCAGACATGTTCACCAAACTTATATTTGTTGATGACACTTTGTTCAGTATCGTTAAACATCAGGTACCTGCGTTCTCCGTAATCCTCCACCGAAATATTGTTATACATTGTCTCCTTTTCATATATTAAGCCGGCATTTTGGGAGCTTTCTGCGGCAATTGGGTCAGCCAGCGCTATACCAAAAAGAGACAGCCCTAGCAGGCAAATGGCAAATATGCCCTGCGGAATTAATTTTTGAAGTATTAAAATGGCCGCTGCCAAAAGAACTAGAATTATACCCAAAGAAAAAACAATATGTTTTATTCCAAACCAGGGAATGAGCACAAAGGTGGTAGCCAAGGTCCCAAGAATACTGCCAATAGTGGAAACGGCGTAAAACTTACCGACCAAGTTGCCCAGTCGGCTGGACTCCTTCATACCTAACTTGATTATATAAGGCGAAACCATCCCCAAACCCAGACTGGGCAGGAAAAACAGCAGCATACCGACAAACAGCGCCCCGAAATTACCCAGCCCCAGCGAAAAAGCAAATTGCGCAAGGGGAAATACCAGCAGGGGAATAAAAAGAATTAACAACCCTGATACAGCTATGTATCCCGATAAAAAAGCCATACTGGGCTTCCTGTCGGCTGCAACACCGCCCAGGTAGTATCCCGTACTCAGGGCAATTAGAAAAACGGAAATAATACTTCCCCAAACATAAACAGAACCGCCAAAAAAAGGAGACAAAAGCCGGCCACCGATTATCTCCAGTGACATCAGGATTGCCCCGCATATTATAGAAGTAATGTATAAAACCCAGCCCCCTTTATTTTTACACCAAATGTTTTGTTGTTTTTCCCGCTTTTTGTGTTTAATTCCACTCATTTTGTAAAAATCACCCTATAATATTCAACACTATGTCTTAATAAATTGTATAATTCGACATTTTTCTATGTTTTCCTTTTATTTACCAAAGCAATTTTAAATTCTGTTTTATCAGGATGGAAATATCCCCTCCAAACTACTGTCAACTCTGCCTTTTCCAAATAAAGAAGCAGCATCATCAAAAATGGTATAGACCACAGGTACTATGACCATAGTTAACAACGTAGCAGTTAAAATCCCTCCGATCACAGCCGTAGCCAAAGGGGCAAAACGTTCCGAACCCAAGGCCATACCGGTAGCCAGTGTGGGAAACCAGAAGCAGGTATACAGCCAAAATGGCCAGGGCCAGAGAATACAGCAAATCCCTCATAGACTCCTGCAGGTCTGTCTGTTCACCGGTTATAATTATTGAATACCCGTCAGGTACCGGTATTCTGGCGAGTTCATTACTTATATCATCTGTCACATGGCTAAATGTCCAAGCCCTAACTCGGCTGCCCGTTTTTCATTGACTCTTACATGTATTTCCGGGCTGTTCAAGGACCAGCTTTTGTAAAGGTTAACGGCTCCAGGAACCCTGCTAACCCGGGATTGGACTTGGTCAGCCAAGTCAACTTCCATCCCCGGCTCAACCGTTCCGACATATGAAATCCCTTCAGAAATAGCTCCCGTTTTGGCTGTTATGGTTTCTACCGGGTAACCGGCATCAGTCTGTACTTCAGGCACTTTTTTTAACTGTTTAATTTTGATGCCCGTAAAAATTCCCAGGAGAACCAGGATAATAATACTCGCTGCCAGATATTTTTTTATGCTTGTTTTCATATGGACCGCTACCTCCAAACAAATTTTCTATTGGTATTTCCCGTCTTAAAAGTGTTTTATGTTAATAAGTCCTCACTAACATGATGAGCAAAAAAAATTATGCACAATAATTACGCCCAATAAAACACTGCCGTAAAAACCTGGCCATGGGTTCAAACTGTTGCAACAGGCTTACGTCAAAATCTGTCATGAATGATGTAAATATAGAAGTCTGAATTAATCCAAAAAAGGTTTTGGCCCCCATCTTAATATCCAGGTCACCTCTGAAAATACCCAGTGCAACGCCTTCGGCAATAACAGACATAATGGTTTCCAAATATTTTTCATGACGCTTCATTATCGTTTGCCGGAGTTCCCTATCTCCAAGGTGTAGCTCATCAGAAAACAAAATCCTGGGCAACCCCTTATTTTCCTCAATAAAGGTCAATTGGAACTTGAGAATTTCCTCAAGCTTGTTTAATGGGCCGGTATTTTGGGATATAATCGTCTGGATGCCATTTAGAAGGGATTCATGAACATCAACCATAGTAGCCTTGATTATTTGTAGCTTATTGGGGAAATGCCGGAACAGAGCAGCTTCAGAAAAGCCTACCCGCCTGGCCACTTCTGCCGTAGTCAGCCCGCTCACGCCTTTTTCTGCTATAATCCCAAGAGTCGCTTTGATAATCTGCTTCTTGCGAATTTCAGTAGGCTGCTTCGACATAATTCACCCTCCTTTTGGAAAACTTAACCCTATAAAGGCGACAGTTAGTGATTACTTACTTATATAATATCAGTTACTTGTTTTTTTGGCAATATTAACTATCAGTTTATTTTTTTACAAAATCGAGTTAATAATAAAAAATTCACTTTTGTCGGTTTGAGCATGGAACATCAGCTTACCTAAGGCCGCTATATCCAGCACTTTAACACCAACTAAATTAACTTCAGGGGCCGCCCCTTCCACCAGGGCCGTCAACCACACCAAATCACTGTTGGCTCCGGCAGAAAACTTGCTCTTATCGGTAAGGGAATCAAAAACATTGGCCATTCCAGCTAAAAAAGCATCAAAAAGAACCTGCGCTTTTCAGCAGCAGGTTCTTCCCAGTGAAGGTTTAAATCAATATCAAAATTCCTGTTAATATCCCAAACCGGCGCTAACCTGCAGGGTCCGGGCCAGCAGCACAGCCGCTTCCGCTCTGGTAGCCGGATTAGTTGGTTTTATGTAACCGTTTTGCCCTGTCAATATACCCATCTGTAGGGCCTGAGCCACAGCATTTTTGGCCCACCCGGCAATTTTGTCCGCATCCTTAAATTCCGCCTGCAACACATCGGTTAGGTCTTCCTGCAGGAAAGTTCCGCCGCTGTTGGCCGCGTTCATTAACATAACTACCATTTCCTGCCTGGAAATAGGTTGATTGGGATTGAATTTCTTGCCGGAACCTTTGAGCAGACCGGCCCTGGCCGCAGCTTGCACAGCGTTAAAGTACCAGGCGGTTTTGGGCACATCAATAAACACCGGGGCCTCCTCACTACCGGGCTCCAGGCCCTTGGCCGCCGCCAGCATGCTGATGAATTCTGCTCTGGTAATGGTCCTGTCCGGGTTGAATTTCTTCTCTTTATTGCCGCTGACCACGCCCCAGGCGGCCAAAATCCGGATTTCTCTTTCCGCCCAATGGCCGTCGATGTCTTTTAATTCCACAGGAACACCGTAATTATAGACATTTTCCACTTCGCCTGTCCTGGCGTTAACCATCTTGGGCACCTGATTATATAAAGTATAAACTAACATGACCTCTTTTGCCGGTCTGCCGTCTTCCGATGCCTTGCGGGTATATTTCAATGTGGGCTTCTCTAAAGCCAGTAAACTCTCAACGGCTTCTTTTTCAGTAATTATCCCGTCGCGGGAGGCAAAGGTCTGATTTTCATCCCAGTTGGACCAGTATGCCCGCACTTTTCCTGTATTGTTATTTACTGATATACTAATATTGTTCATATTAAATGGAACGCCGTTTACCACGCGAACAAAGTTAAAACTGTAGGCAGGAGATTTTACTTCTTTACCGTTGACGTAATAATAGTCCTGCCGGGGGAATTCCTGCAAATAAACTTGTTCGGCCTTTTGCGGGGCAACTTTTTTCAGGTAAGCCAGGGCAATCTGCTTGCACCTGTTATAATCATAATTGACCGGTTTTTCTTCCTGTTCGCCCCAAATCTCTTCCCATCTGTGATAATTTATCAATTCCCCTGTTTGGGCATTTATTGTTACACTGATGTTCTCCCCGCCCCGGTAATCACTGGGACCGAACTGAAACTCCCAGGTTTTGGCGGAACCGGGGTACCAGCCTTCTGCATACCGGCTGTTTTGCACTGTATAATCGCTGGGAATATCCACATATTCCCCGGCTTTGGCCCTGGCTTCTTCCAAGGTCAGGGTTTTTCCCGGTTGGTTGGCGGCAGGCGGTTCTTCTTTGACAGGCAGGTACACTTTTTCCGGCACCTTGACTTCTTTGCCGAACCCGTCTATTAACTTGCCGCTGAACGCATCAATATAGCTCCCGCCCCCCATGAAATCCTCAACAGTATAGTATAACTGCACCGGTTTCCCGGCATTTACCGGGCCCGGAGGATACGGCCCGTAAGGCCGTACGTAAGCAAGCCTTAAGCCGATCTGTTCGCGGAATATCCGCTCTGCCTGCTCCGCCGTAATAACTCCGTCCGGTCTGGGAAACTCCACACTGTTATCCCAATTGGAGTAATAGTGGATTACTTTGCCCGTTCCGGCATTAACGTTCACAGTAAGGGTATTATCCGAAAATGGAATCCCGTTCACCATGCGAACGTAAGTAAAACTGTATGTTCTAAAACCGCCGTAGTAATCATATTCCGGGTAAGGCTGTTCCACCGGTCGGCTTTGTTTGAACTTTTCCGGCGCCAGGCGCTGCAGCATAGCCTCAGCTATTTGCCGGCATTCTTCCCTGGTTTTATACTTGGCCGGTTTTTTGGCATTAGACCAGTCTTCATTTTCCGAGTACTGAATTATTTCTCCCGTGTCGGCATCTATCGACACACTGATATGGCGGTACCGGTTCAGTATTGACATATTCCAGTTGAATTCCCATATCTTCCGGTTACCGAAATAGCTTTCTTCCCGGTAGCTTATGTCCACGTTTTTCAGACCCTCGGGTATGCCAAAAGTATCCCGGGCGATTTTCATGGCTTCTTCCCGTGTTATTTTCGCCCCTTCCCCTTGCGCCCAGGCTGAGGGAACAAAGGTCATCAGCATTGCGCCAAGAATGGCAAGTGATATTAATTTTCGGGTTATCTTGCGTGGCATAATCTTTACACCTCCGTTTGGTATTGGTAAAAACTTAAATGTCTCCCCCCTTTCAACCGTCGCGGTATTTTTTGCAATTTTCTGAAACTACCGGCCGGTAAACTATGTTAAAACCTATACTTATAATTATATAACATCAGGCCGATTAGATTCATCACCCCGGCGGTAAAATTGAGGGTGATTTTTAGTTTGTTTAGCATAGTCTTTTGCTTTTTGTTCGGATACCTCAATACCGAGTTTCTTTGCTTCTGTAAACAGTGCGTATTCCGTCAAAAAATAAGATAATGCTCTTTTTTCTTCTCCGGCAACCAGTTTTTTATCGATATTGGCAAGGACCTTTTCTTTTTCCGGACCTTCAGGAGCATTCAATGCTATATTTTCTTTTTCTGTCTTCAAACTGGCAGTAAGGTCTTCCTGCATTTTTAGAGTAATCATATACTCTGCTTTTGTTATTTCGTTACCGTTTACTACAAGAACAATTTTATTAGCATCAGGCATACCCTTAGCCTCATTGATATAGTCCGCCGTACTTTTACCTTTTGAAATAGAAAAGGCTGCTGTAGCCACTATAAGTACAAAAATGACAACTAGAATAATAATGGGCATTCTTTTCATAATAATATTCTCCTAACGGTATTTTCTGGTTCGTCACTTAAAAACTTCTCCACGATAGGGGTAAAGTCCCTTCTATTTTTCTTTAATTTACTAAGGCTAATTATTATGCAAAATGCTCATACAACAAACAGCCAAAAAAAAGATCAGTTATTACTTAAGTAAATTTTTTATTTCTTCTTTATTGAATTCCTTTACCTTTAAAGCAATTACAAATTGCCCGTCGTTAAATACTATGAGTTTTTTTTCTAAAATTAAGAGCCAAAGATTCCCTTTAATAGTTTTTGACTTTACTTTTATTTCTTTAGCCTTGCTGTAAGTATATATAAAACCTTCGTAACCGCCCCGAATAACTTCATTATATGTATATTTTTCATTTGTCAAACTCAAATCTTTAATAGCTTTCTCTAGAATGGTTAATGCTTCTCTGGAACTTTTGTCAGATAATTTTATAATTTTGTTATGTGATATTTTAGCAACCTGGACATCATCTTGATTTGCAATGCAGCCAATTAAAAAAGAAAGCGACATAAAAATGATTATTCCAAATAACCACCGTTGTTTCACGTAGTCACCTCTGTTTTTTCATAAGTTTTTTACTCCAAAGAAGAATGCCGGTTCGGACTTTGCTGTTGCTGTTACTGATAATTCCAGAGCGCCATTTGTGTGCGGGGTACGGGTATCCATTCAAACCATTTTAGAAAAGGAGCTCATAAGTATATCCTACAACAAATTAACATGACTTTAAGATTATTAATCTTTGTATTTTAATTCCTTTAATGTTATAATATAGATAATTTAAAAAAAGGGGGAGTTAATATAAAATTTAATTATACTTTGAATACTCTGATATTAATCCTTTTGTTAATTATTGCCGGATGTAATGATAAAGTAACCAATGAAATCACTTTTGAGGGCGAGAGTGAGAATTGGGAAGTTACTTTGAGTTATAAACTGTCCGGCAATGAGACCTACGAAACTTATACATTAAATTACAAAAATAGTAATATTAGTGATAAAACAAAAGTCAAATTCCAATTTAGCTCAATTGTTAATAATAAGATATTACCGCCCTTTGCTTTCGGAGAAATTACACTAGGTAAAGATTTTAAAATTGAAAGCACTAGTACGTCAGGGGCCAAAATGCCAAGCAACAATGAAATCTTTGACGTTAGTATTGAGTGGGAAGGTAAAAAAGAATCGATAAGACTAACTTCAAAAAGAGTAGGCCGTTATTAAAACTGGCCTACTCTTTTAATCGATTCATCGGTGGAAAGGTTAGAAGTACAAATTCTTTTACACTCCCGATTTATCTTGGAAATTCTACACTATAATCATTAATTATGAAATTTTCCAACCATAAATCGTATGTTGTTGATGACGTTCCTTTTCTAACCGAGCCATAAGAATTAGCTCCTACCATTCCTTTTGATATAGGTTTCCATTCTGGAGGTACATTGTAATCATATATTATAAGAACATTGTACTTTGTCAAGGCTTGAGATATAGTATAGCCACCATTATAAAAACCATTTTGACCAATGTTAACTTTACAATTTTGTACGGAATACGACGAAGAAACCGTCCAACCGCCTTTAACTTTATACATATCATAATAATCGTCATCACCGATAGATGTAACCGTCCAATATACTGTTTGGTAGGCTTTTACACCTTTTGATGGATCCCATTTTTCAACATACTTATAATCGTTTAAAAAATATCTATTCTTTACACGACTATTCGAGGATTTCTTTTCGGAAGAAAGTTCAATTTCGTCTACTACTGCAAAAGTCGTTGTTACATAACTCTTTTTTTCCTTCCCATCTTTTAATTTCTCAATTTTCAACAGTTGAGTGGTCGAATACACTTTAACATTTAACGGTTTTCCCTCTTTATTTTTTAGTTTAGCTTTTGGATAAGTAATTTTATCAGTTTTGCCATTTAATGCACGATTGTATAATTCATTTATATCTGTGATTTCTTCCGCTTGATAAATAGTTTTTGATGTTTGAGAATTGGCTGCCAAACTAACTGGTACCAAGCTAAATACCAATAGTGTAATAAGTAACAATGAAATAAATTTCCTCATCTTAATTTGCTCCTTTCTGTGTTTAGCATTTTTAATTAAATATGCTTATTGAGCATCCCACCTTTCTTGATTTAATTTTTTGTAAAATTATAGCGTAATTATATAATTAAAGGCGTAAAATAAAACCCCTAAATATTGACAGAAAAAATAGCTTGTTAATTTTTGATACGTTTGTTTGTATCCGTACCTTTCTTGTAATTGCTATTATATACCAAAATTTCGACGAAAATCATCACCCTTTTTCTGAAATTTTGGGGTATTTTTTTAACCCTCTCCCTAATATCAGGGTTATAATTATAACCCCAATAGAAAAACCCAGGCTGTTCCCCATAATCCTATGCCTATAGGAACAGCCTGGGTTCTCCAATAACATACCTGCGGGAAAGCTCCCCAGAAATTGTGTTGTTTAATTCCATACTATGTCTTTCACCTTAGCCATGCAATCCCCGAAGTTTCCCACACCTAATTTTTGATAAATGTTTTTTAAATGACACTTAATAGTATTCTTTGAAATATTTAATTCACCTGAAACCCTCTCCTGGTTTTTTCCACAATACAACTCATACAATACCTCCACTTCCCTGACTGTCAAATCCCGGCGTGAAATGATAATTTTCCCGAAAAACATGGCTTTATCTATGCTTTTTCCTGCCACACCGGAAGAATTATAATGCTCACCCCTGGTATTATGATTATTACCCTTGGTATTATGATTATCATCCTCAGTATTATGACTATAACTCCTAGGTCTGCAGCTTCCCTGCGTCGTTTCCATATAGCTGCCCGCCAACTCTGCCATCAATTCCACCAGGGCCGTCAACTGCACTAAATCACTGTCGGCTCCGGCAGAAATATCAATATAACCCACCGTCTCACCGGCCACCCTGATAGGCGCCGCAATGCAACTCCAGGATTTCATCACACTGCAGTAGTGCTCATCTCCTATGATTACTGTTGGGCTGTTCTCATAAATGGCCATACTGATGGAATTAGTCCCGAAACTGTAGTAATCCAGACAAGCACCCGGCATTATCCCCCTGTTGAAACACCACTGCATTACCTCCATGCTGCTGTAGAGATCGATGATATACCCCCTGGAATCACATAAAAATAGAAGCTTGCTCTTATCGGTAAGGGAATCAAAAACCCTGGCCATAATGGGGCGGCACACGGAAATCAGCATCTCGTTTCCGGAAAGAAGTTCGCTGAGTTCGTCCCCTTCCAGGATAACCTTTGGCCAGGGCTGGTTTTCCAGCAGCCCGCTTTCTCTGGCTTTAGCGATAACTTTCTCCAGGCTACGCCTGTTTACACGGTATTTCGGGTCGCACTGTAGGTATTTAAACTTTTTAAATACTTCCTCCATTACATCCCTTTACTCCTTTTGTTGAAAAAATCATTTCCTGGATAATTATAACATAAATGGGATGTATTTTTTGTCGTTTCTTGTCGTCTGTTTATCTTTTTTACATTTTCGAAACTAATCGTAAAGGATATTTGTGGAAAACAACCTTGAAAATCAAGGTTCTATAATAAATGTTGGGGTGGCAGGAAAAGAGAATACCCATTAGCCCACCCTAACCCTCAATGAAGGAGGTATTCACCAAATGCCCTTTCACTTTTTAAACAATAAGGTAGTAAGCAGTATACTTTAACACAAAAACAAGAACGGCAGCACAAATGAAAGCAAAGTAGCTTTTTCTGCTGTAAATCTGTTGTACTGCAAAAGCCGCCAATGGAATGATTAAAATGATAGCCGGGAAAATGTACCGGTATTGAAAAAAGAAGATCGACAGCACCGCCGGAAAATAGGTAGCCGTCAATACTACAAACAGCGCTTCCCGCTTATACAACAAAACCATTACTGCACCCACTGCACCCAAAGCCATCAGGGTCCAGTGATAATATTTGTTAAAGTTTTTTGAGTATAAAAAAATTTTGTCAAAGTGGTATAAATCAGCTATCCAGTCCCTGGTATCGCTGACAGAAATTAATAGTTTTCTAATTACAAGTTTAATAAAAAGAACCGGATGTTGGGCAATCCACCTGACAGCTTCCTGTTTCATAAACCGGTCTACCTGAGCGTCATTTTTTCCTTCGGTTACTGCTCGCCGGTATCCGGGCAGCTTCATAACCTCATCGGTATAATACCCGGTGGCGTAGTCATTGTTCCCCGTCAGCAGATTAAGCCCTGAAATGGTATCCACCAGGACAAACTCCTTTTGCTCCATATAGTTCCGTATTGTCCAGGGCATAATTGTCAAGGCCATAAACAGTATCATTAAAATTGAGGGGAACCACAGCCGTTTGGTTAGCACTTCCTTATAACTGCGCAGGCAATACCAGCCAAGTAATATTAAAGGTACAAGGAGGGAAATTGACCGGGTAAGGGTAGCCAAGCCAAAAAGAACCCCGGATAATACGAACCAATGAACTTTGTTTTCCTGTGTTCCCCGGACAAAACTATACAGCGCATAAGAAAAGAGGGTTAAAAACAGGATTTCCGTCAACAGCACTCCTGAATAACCTATAAAAGGCACATACAATGCAGCTATAATCAGTCCCATGAGAGCCGTGTTTTGGTCGAAAACTCTTCGGGCAAACAGATAAATTGCCAGCAAAACTGATACGCTCATCAGGGACTGCAAAATGTAAACGACATGATAATTGTGTCCAAATACTTTATAGATTAATGCCAGGAACACTACATAGCCGGGCGGGCGGTAGGTAGCGCCATGTTTCTCGTTGGTCGCAAAAGTTCCTTTTTCCTGTAAAGTTACTGCCCGCCTGTCATAATCCTGCATATCCGAAATGGGTTGTGTGTTAACCTGTATAACATATTCAAGCCGAACAAACAACGATACCAGGATGACCAATATCAATACAATCGTTTTCGTCCGGGATATTCCGCTGCTCAATGTCACTTAAGTACCTCACTTCCATATCGACCTTTAATGTCTCCGGTAGTACAGAAAGAACCTGCGCTTTTCAGCATCAGGTTCCTCTTAATTTTCTCCCGTGTTTTATTAGAGTCCCGCTTCTTTCCTCAGGAGTTCGGCCTTATCGGTCCGCTCCCAGGTCAGGTCGATATCAGTACGCCCGAAATGGCCGTAGGCAGCCGTTTGCTTATAAATCGGGCGCCGCAAATCCAGTTCTTTGATAATGCCCGCCGGACGCAGGTCAAAGTGCTTCTGGACCAGTTCCACCAGCTTATCTTCAGGCACTTTGCCGGTGCCAAAGGTATCGATCCTTATAGATACAGGCCGGGCTACGCCGATGGCATAAGCCAACTGCACTTCGCACCGGTCGGCCAGGCCGGCGGCAACAATATTTTTGGCCACGTACCTGGCAGCGTAAGCGGCTGAACGGTCAACTTTTGTAGGGTCCTTACCCGAGAAGGCGCCACCGCCGTGACGGGCCATACCACCGTAAGTATCTACGATAATCTTCCTGCCGGTAACACCGGAGTCGCCCTGCGGACCACCGATAACGAAACGACCGGTGGGGTTAACAAAATACTTGGTTTTGTCATCCAACATTTCGGCGGGTATAACAGGCTTAATGACCTTTTCAATGATATCCTGCCTGATCCGCTCCAGAGAAACCTCCGGCGCATGCTGAGTGGATATGACAACGGTGTCAACCCGTACAGGCTTATCATCTTCGTACTCAACAGTTACCTGGCTCTTGCCGTCAGGACGCAGGTAATCAAGTACACCTTGCTTCCGTACTTCCGTCAATTTTCTGACCAGCTTATGGGCGAGGGATATGGGAAGCGGCATAAGCTCTTCCGTTTCGTTAGATGCATAACCGAACATCATCCCCTGGTCGCCGGCGCCGATGGCTTCTATCTCGGCATCGGACATTTCCCCTGTTTTCGCCTCCAGCGCCTTATCAACGCCCATAGCAATATCAGGTGACTGTTCGTCAATGGATGTAATTACTGCGCAGGTATCACAATCGAACCCGTATTTAGCGCGGGTATAGCCGATTTCCCTGATAGTTTCGCGGACAACCTTGGGAATATCCACATAACACTTGGTTGTAATTTCCCCCATAACTAAAACCAGACCGGTTGTAACAGCCGTTTCGCACGCTACCCGGGCATAGGGGTCCTGAGCAAAAATGGCATCCAGGACGGCATCCGATATTTGGTCGGCAATTTTATCAGGATGGCCTTCCGTAACTGATTCAGACGTAAAAAGTTTTCTCATGAAATGTTCCCTCCTTGAACTAAAATATTACACAATTTATTTTAAAGTTAGAATTGTGTCCAATATAATGTCTGCCACCTGGCGTTTCGGCATTTTTTCCAGCGGTATAACCCGGCCATCGGCAAATACTAACTTTACCACATTGGTATCCACGCCAAATCCGGCTCCTTCCAACGTAAGGTCATTGGCCACAATCAAATCCAGGTTTTTCTTTTTCAGTTTCTTCTGTGCGTTTTCCATCAGACTTTCTGTTTCAGCAGCAAAACCCACCAAAATCCGGTCGCCTTTATTTTGTCCCAGAAATTCAAGTATATCGGGATTTCGCGTAAGTTCCAGCGAGATACTGTCCGGTCCCTTTTTGATTTTTTGCCGGGTCACGGCAACCGGTCTGTAGTCCGCCACCGCGGCGGCCTTAATGACAACATCAGCCTGAAGGTATTCCTGTTTTACTGCTTCAAACATTTCATCGGCCGATTCAACTTCTATCTTGCGGACATCCATTGGCGCATCCAATGTCGTTGGTCCGGATATCAGCGTAACCTCCGCTCCACGGTCCCTGGCTGCTTCTGCAATAGCATAACCCATTTTGCCGGTACTTCTGTTAGAAATAAAACGAACCGGATCGATGGCTTCCCGGGTCCCTCCGGCCGTAACCAGAACCTTTTTGCCGGCAAAATCCTTTATGCCCACTAAAAGATAGATGAGCTTATCCATTATATATTCAACGTCAGGTAACCGCCCCTTCCCTTCGTATCCACAGGCCAGGCGTCCGGTTGCCGGTTCGATAAAATAATACCCCAACTGCTTGAGTTTGTTGATATTACCCTGGACAATGGGATTTTCGTACATATGTACATTCATGGCCGGAGCAAACACAACAGGTGCTTTGGTAGCCATCAAGGTCGTGGACAACATATCGTCGGCAATCCCGTTGGCAACTTTCCCTATGATATTGGCCGTAGCCGGAACCACAGCCATTAAATCCGCCTTATCAGCCAGCGCTATATGCTGTACTTCGCAACTGACCGGCTCCTGAAACATATCGGTTATAACCCTTTGTCTGGAAATAGTTTGTAAAGTAAGGGGAGTGATAAACCGGCAAGCTGCCTTGGTCATAATAACGTGAACCTCAGCACCATGTTTAATCAAACGGCTGGCCAAATCAGCAGCCTTATAAGCGGCAATCCCACCGGTTACTCCCAGGACCACACATTTGCCCTGTAACAACATCCTCCCCCCTTGTAATTTACTTAATACCCGTTTTGGTGCGGTGGTACTTTACCTTATCCTGGGCTATTTCTTCCAAGGCTACCGTAACAGGTTTGTAAGAATTAGACTCTACCAGTTTAGGAGCTCCTTCAGTAATCATGCGGGCTCTCTTGGCAGCAGCAACAGCCAGTGTGTATTTACTGTCAACATACTTCAACAGCACATCCAGAGAAGGTTGTTTCAAACTATCTACCTCCTATTTTTGATATTGCTCTGCTATAAATAATATTTCATTATCTTGGTCTGGTGACTCAATACACTGATAGCGGCTGGCCCTGTGTTTTTCTGCAAAAATAATAGCCTCTATCGCCGCTACCGCCTCCCCAACCCTTTCATTGACCACAATATAGTCGTAATTAGAATAGCTTTTCATTTCTCCGGCAGCGGAATTCATACGTGCGGCAATTACCTCGGCGCTATCCGTCCCTCTGGTGCAAATGCGTTTTTGCAATTCTTTTAACGAAGGCGGCATTATAAAAATGAAAACCCCTTTGGGGAACTTTTCTTTTACCTGCAAGGCCCCCTGAATGTCTATTTCAAGGATTATATCTTTGCCCGCTGCCAGGTTCGCCAAAAGCGCGTCCTTGGGGGTACCGTAATAATTACCGTAAACCTTAGCCCATTCAACAAAACCGCCTTCTTTTACTTTTTGCAGGAATTCTTCTTCACCCAAAAAGAAATAATTCACCCCGTCAACTTCTCCTGTTCTGGGTGGCCTGGTGGTAGCCGACACAGAATAGACAATAGAGGGGTGTTTTTCCACTAAAGCCCGACATACCGTGCCTTTGCCCGTACCTGAAGGCCCAGAAATAACCAACAACAGACCAGGTAACTTCATTTTTGTCTCTCCCCGGTCAGCAATAATTAATCAGCCGGGTCTTCGCTATGGTTTGTATCTTTGGTTGCCAGTCTATGCGCCACGGTTTCCGGTTGCACCGCAGACAGTATCACATGATCACTGTCTGTGATAATAACAGCTCTGGTCCTTCTTCCGTATGTAGCGTCTATCAACATACCTCTATCACGGGCTTCTGTAATTATCCTTTTAATAGGAGCCGATTCCGGGCTAACAATGGCAATAATCCTGTTTGCAGAAACTATATTGCCAAAACCAATATTAATCAATTTTATTTCCATAAATAAAAGCCCTCCTTTGTTTTAAAAACAAAACATATTAAAAATACTAAAAAACCTCGCCATTCGGTATACAGCTATATATTTTCCAGTCTACCCTCCTTTTATTAGGAATTCCTTATTTTACCTTTAACTTACTCTATATTCTGTACCTGTTCCCTTATTTTTTCCAATTCACTTTTGGCCACAATTACAAGGTTGCTTATGGTTAAATCATTGGCTTTGGCACCAATGGTATTCACTTCCCGGTTCATTTCCTGCACCAAAAAGTCCATTTTTCGACCGATGGGTTCCGCACTGTCCAAAGCAGCCTTAAACTGAGCGAAATGACTCTGTAGCCTGACCAGTTCCTCAGTAATATTGCTCCGGTCGGCAAAAAAGGCCACCTCAGCAGCTAGCCGGCTCTCGTCAACTTCTACACTTTCGAGCAGTTCTTTTATCCGGGCATGTAGCTTTTCTTTATACTCCACCACCACATTAGGAGCACGGTCGTTTATCTGCACCCAACAACCTTCCAGTTTCTCAATACGGGAGTACAGGTCTGCGCGCAGCCTTTTCCCCTCTTCCCGGCGCATATTTACTAACTGTTCGAGAGCCATTTCCGTAGCAGTCTGTAAAGCTTTTGCCATTTCTTCCATGTCGGGGTCCCCTTCTTCCAGAACCACCACATCAGGAAAACGGGCAATATCAATCAACTGTATCTGCTGTTCGGGTGCGCCTAAAATCTCCCCTAAATCCTTCAAAGAATTATAATACGCTAAGGCTAAATCTTTGTCAACTTTGATGGTTTTATTTTTACTGTCTTCTGTCTCAACGGATACGAAAACATCAACGCGCCCCCTGGCCACTTTTTCGGCAACACTTTTTTTCACCAGGTCCTCCAAGGCTGCATAAAGCCTTGGCATCCGGACAACTGTTTCCAGGAAACGATAATTAACAGAACGTATCTCTACAGAAAATACAACATTACCGCCGGTACATTCACCCCGGCCATAACCGGTCATGCTCTTTATCAATCTTTCCACCTCTTCATCTCTTGACAACATTCCTATTATTACCACAACCAGTTAAAAAGTTTCGATTTAAAGAAAAAGTTTGAACTACTGGTTTTAACACACAAAATTAATAGTTCTACTTAAAAAAAGAAATTCCTCTTTGAAAATCCAGAAATCAAGAGAATTTTTAAGAATTAAGGAGAATTCCCAACCTATTCCCCGGAAACACGCTCACAAAAAAGCCCAGGTGTTAACCCCGGGTAGCTCAAGTAGATTTAACCAGATTCAAATCGGTTTTAAAATGCTTTTTATTGGGATAAGACATTACTTTTTTCTCCCATGTTCGGATAACTATCTCATCTTCGCCGGATGAAATCAGGTATTCGGGAAGCATAGGCGTTTTTCCGTACCCTTTCGGAGCATTAATTATATAAGTGGGAACGGCCAACCCCGAAGTGTATCCCCGCAGTTTTTCCATGATTTTGATTCCTTCTTCTACCTTTGTGATAAAATGACTGGTGCCTGTAACAGTTTTAGCGTGAAATATATAATATGGACGAATGCGCACCTTCAAAAGTTCATGGTTGAGTTTTTTCATGACATGGACATTATTATTTATTCCGTTCAGCAGAACCGCCTGGTTACCCAACACAGCCCCTGCCTTGATCAACTTGTCGCATGCTTCGGCTACAGCCGGGGTAATTTCCTTGGGATGGTTAAACTGAGTATTGATATAAAGTGGCGGGTGTTTCTCAAGAATCTCACATAATTGCGGGGTAATTCTTTGCGGCATGGAAACCAAAGTCCTGGTACCGATTCTTTTGATTTCAACATGCGGAATGCTATCCAACTGGGTTAAAATCCAATCTAATTCCGAATTACTTAACAGCAACGCATCCCCCCCGGTAATGAGGACATCCCGGATTTCCGGATTCGCCCTGATATATTCAATGGCAGCTTTTATCTCCGAACGGGGCTTGTTGCGGTCAACTTCCCCGATATTTCTCCGGCGTTGACAGTGCCTGCAATACATGGCACACTGATTCGTGACGTTTATTATCAACCTGTCCGGATACCTTCTCGTTATGCACGGAGCGGGCGATGTAAACTCTTCTCCCATCGGGTCGTCTTTCCCTGATTGGTCTAATAACTCCAGTATACTGGGGATAGCCTGCAAGCGAACAGGGCAGCTCGGATCGCGCTCACTCATTAGGCTGGCATAATAAGGCGATATAGCCCATCTGAACTTCTGTCCCACTTTCTTTATATCTTCGATTTCTTTCTCAGTCAGGTCGATGATCTGCGCAAGGACTTCCACATCTCTGATCCGGTTTTTCATGTGCCATTTCCAGTCATTCCAGTCTGCTTCCGTACCGTTTAAAACCTGTAAAATCCTGGCCTTCCTCTTTTCAATCCGGGGCCATTGATCAAAACCCGTTTCGATATGGTCTCTCGCCACCAGATAATCCTCTATCCGCAATTTTAGTTCAGCCGCTCTTTCCAGCGCTACCTGCCTTTTCTCTTCCGGGGTTATAATCCTCTGTACCTGATTGTTTTTTGCGCTACTGTTTTCAACTTCCTGATGCAGCATATAATCCTCTTTCATCACCATGGCCAAGTCCTCCTTTCCAAAGTTAAAACACAAAACCCCCGAAACAAACCGGGGGTATAGAGTCAGCTAATTTTGAGGACAGCCAAAAAATGCTAAAACACTTCTTCCTGTCCACGCTTGCGAAGTTAGCTGACGGATTCGGGTCGACAGATGACCCTACCCACAATGGTTGTGGGATTCACCCCAAAAGGTTGGTTCCTCCGCTTCTTTTTAGCAAAGAATTCAGCGCTGTAAGTAAGCATCTAGCCATTAATAAAGGTGTATTATATATTTGCTTATATATATTATACTATAAAAATCCTTTTTTGTACATAAAAAACAAAGCTTTATTTATTATTTTTAAAATAACCCGATGATTTTAGCCCCATTCCACGCATAATTCACTTTCCTTACACAAATTCGACGAAAAAGAAAAGCGAGACTTTTTCTCGCTTTTAAAATTCCACTTTGCCTACGTTCTGTTTTATTCTTTCAATAGCTTCAAGAATGCGTTCTTTTTCCACCGTCAAAGCAATACGGAAGAAACCTTCGCCGTATTCGCCGTATCCATTGCCGGGCGTAATAACTACACCGGTTTTTTCAAAAACATATTCAGCAAAAGAAATTGAAGTATAGCCCTTAGGCACGGGTGCCCACACATAGATCGTAGCCTTGGGTTTCTCCAGGTTCCAACCAAGGCTGTTCAACCCATCGACAACAATATCTCTTCTTTCACGATAGACTTCACTCATTTCTTTTGTACAATCCTGCGGCCCTGTTAATGCAGCAATACCGGCGTACTGGACAGCCTGAAATACTCCGGAATCAATATTTGACTTGATTCTGCCCAAAGCTTCTATAACTCTGGCATTACCGGCAGCCCAGCCAATTCGCCAGCCGGTCATGTTATAAGACTTGGAGCAGGACCCAAATTCGATACCCACATCCTTGGCCCCCGGATATTCCAAAAAACTTGGCGGCCTGTATCCTTCAAAAGCAATCTCCTGGTAAGCAGCATCGTGGCAAACTATAATGTCGTATTCCTTGGCAAAAGCAATCAGTTTGTGATAGAACGCGTCATCAGCAATAGCCCCCGTCGGGTTATTGGGATAGTTTACAAACATCAGCTTTGCCTTTTTAGCTATATCAGGAGGTATGGCATCCAGATCAGGCAAAAATCCGTTTTCCGGCTTCAGAGGCATAATGTATGGATCCCCGCCGGCCAAAAGTGCGCCTATACCATATACGGGGTATCCGGGGTCGGGAATTAAGGCCACATCGCCCGGGTCCAAATAACAAAAAGAAATATGGGCAATGCCTTCTTTGGAGCCTAACAGAGAAACGACTTCTGTCCTGGGGTCCAATTCAACGTTAAACCTGTTCCCGTAGTATTCCGCAACTGCCTTACGGTAACTCAGCATACCTACCGATGAGGGGTACCGGTGGTTTTCCGGGTTATGGGCCTGTTCGCAGAGCTTCTCAATTATGTGGTCCGGGGTCGGGCGGTCAGGGTCGCCTATCCCCAGGCTGATTACATCTACTCCTTCTTCTTTGGCCTTTTCAATTTTTTTTTCAATTCTCGCAAACAAGTAAGCTGGTAATTGCCTAATGCGCTGTGCTTCTTCCAACTTTCAAATCCTCCTTTGTTTTTAGTGGTAAAATAGCTTAATATATAATAATGTTTTCGGTCAATCACTGTATAAATTGGGTGGTTGCCAACCTATTCCAGGGTTGTACCTTTGAAAACATAAGCTGCCGGCCCCATCATATAGACATGGTTGTCCTGAGCCCACCGGATAAAGAGGTCGCCTCCATCGAGGTGTACAATGACTTCGCGGCCCGTAAATCCATTGAGGTGGGCAGCCACCGCCGACGCACAGGCTCCTGTGCCACAGGCCATGGTTATCCCGGCTCCCCGTTCCCAAACTCGCATCCGAACTTCATTTTCATTCAAAACCTGGACAAACTCCACGTTGGTTTTATTGGGAAAGGCGGTATGCGTTTCAACCCGGGGTCCAATTGCAGCTACCGGATAATCTTCCGCGTTGTCCACGAAAATCACACAATGAGGATTTCCCATAGAAACACAGGTAACATTATATGTAGAACCGTTTACCGGCAAAGGCTCAGCGACAACTTTCCCCGGTTCCCCTAGCATCGGGATACGCCCGCGTTCCAGTTCCGGCTCGCCCATATCTACTTCGACAAGCGCCTCTCCGGCAGGGTTTTCTATAATCCTGGGTATTCTTATGCCTGCCAGAGTCTCAACTCTGATGGTTTGCTTTTTCACAATACCGTGGTCATATAAATACCTGGCAAAACACCTGATTGCATTGCCGCACATCTCCGGCTCACTGCCGTCAGGGTTAAATATGCGCATCTGAATATCTGCCGTTTCTGAGGGTAATATAAAAACTAAGCCGTCAGCCCCTATACCGGTTTTCCGGTTGCACAGCCGTACTGCCAATTCAGCCCCGTTCGCCAGGTTGTTTTTATCAAAATCTTCGATTAAAATAAAGTCATTGCCAAGTCCATGCATTTTAGTGAACTGCAACCTATTCTGCCACCTCCTTTGACATGGAAAAGCCAAAACAAAAGAGGAATTTCCTCGCCGGTTTTGGCCCCGATAAAAAACACATATTTTTCGTACAAAAATGTACTATTTTAATAGAATTACTTACTAATTTATCTTATACTACTTATAGGCCTTTTGCAACAGTTTCCGCCCTTGTATACAATATATAATCAAATAATTAGGTTTTGGAGGAAATATGGCATACGACAGTTTAGTTTTGTCTGCTCTGATTAACGAATTGAACCAAACTATCCTGGGCGCCCGTATTGAAAAAATATATCAGCCGGGTAAAACCGATATCGTAATTATTTTCCATACACCCGCCGGTAAACAGAGATTGTTCATGTCCGCCGACCCCGGCATGGCCAGGGTACACCTGACCCGTTTTAACAGAGAAAATCCACTGACACCGCCGATGTTCTGCATGGTACTCAGGAAACACCTGGAAGGCGGTAAGCTTACCCGTATCAGCCAACCTGACTTTGAACGCATCATTCGCTTGCATATAGAAAGCTACGATGAATTGGGCAGGTTAAGTGAAAAAATCCTGGTTTGCGAAATCATGGGCAAACACAGTAATATTATTCTCTTGAACAGCGAGGATAATGTGATTTTGGATGGAATTATCCGTTTCAGTCACGCCGTAAACAGGTACCGGGAGGTTTTACCGGGCAGGTCCTACGTTGCACCACCCGGTCAGGGCAAAATTAACCCCCTGCATATCTCGGAGTATGATTTTAAATCTATTCTCTGGAAAAAGGTCTTGACCTGTGCTGAAAGCGCCCCTGCATCTCCCGACAAATGGCTGCTACAAACTTTTACCGGCTTAAGCCCGCAAACCTGCAGGGAAATGTTTTTGCTGAGCGGCCTGGCCGAAGATATCACTCTGGATAATTTCGGTGAACATGAATTGCAAAAGTTGTGGGAATCCTTTTCTTCCATGATGGAAAAAACCAAAAAAGCAGCTTTTTGTCCTACTTTGGTACTGGACAATAACAAACAACCTGTAGCTTTTTCCGCCCATGACCTGGTTCAGTTCGGCCCACTGCCGAAATTACATGGCTCCATGAATGAAATAACGGACCGCTTCTACCAGGCCAGACACGAACAAAATCTGTTCAGGCAGCTCAGGGACCGGTTAAACAAAACAGTCAGTAACGAGATTAGCCGGAACCGGAAAAAGCTGACTTTTCAGGAAGAAACCATTGCCCTTGCCAAAGCAGCGGAGGAATACAGAAAAGCCGGCGAGCTTTTAATGGCGAACCTGCATCTTCTGAAGCCTTATATGGAATCGGTCACATTACCGGATTTTTACGATCCCGGGCAAAAAGAAATAACCATTGCCCTTGACCCGTCCTTAACCCCGTCAGAAAATGCCCAGGCCTACTTTAAAAAATATAACAAAGCCAAAGCCGGTAAAAAAGCGGCCCGGGAACTACAAAGAGAGATCGAACAGGAACTGGCGTACCTGGAATCAGTTTCCGCCAATATCGACCAGGCCGCCTCCCTGGAAGACCTGGCCGAGATTAAAACAGAACTGGCTGAACAGGGTTATATCCGGGAAAAGTCTACAGGCAAAAATAAAAAAACACCTGCTCCCGAAAGCAGGCCCTGGCAGTTTTCCACAGAAGAAGGAGCAATTATCTGGGTGGGCAAAAATAATAAGCAGAACGATTGGTTAACCTGCAAAAAAGCCAAAGCTTCCGACATATGGCTGCATGTGAAGGACAGCCCCGGTTCGCACGTAATCGTCCGGTCCGAAAACGGCGACATCCCGGAAAAAGTCTTAATCCAAGCAGCGCTATTGGCGGCTTACTTCAGCAAGGCCCGAAATTCAGCTAAAGTCCCTGTGGATTATACCTTGCGTAAGTATGTGCATAAACCCAACGGAGCCAAACCGGGCATGGTAATATACGAAAACCAGCGGACAGTTTATGTGACCCCGCCAAGGGAATTATCAGAAATACCTGTCCGGCAAATAATAGAATAGGGGGCGATTTTCGCCCCCGCTCCGGAATAAGATGCTCTCCTTCGGTCAGGAGTCTCCTTTTTCTTTTTCCTGCAACTCTTTATGCAATTCTGACTGTACCTCGGCGGATGCCCTTCTGAATTCCTGCATAGCCTTACCGATGGCCCTGCCAACTTCGGGTAGTTTGCCCGGCCCGAAAATTATCAGGGCAATTACCAAAATGAGAATCAGTTCGGGAAATCCCAGGTTAAACAAGGAAACCACCTGCTTTGCTCAGTTTGTTTTCTTGTTTTCGGAAATACCGACCTCTTTTATATATCCTTCTCTTTCTGCCAGTATGTCCAGGTGTATGGTTTTTATGTCTGTTATCAGTGCATTTTCTCTGGTGATAATTTTTTCCTCGTCAATGGTCTTGATATATCCTTTGCACCGTTCACAAACGTTTACCCTGTAGACTTCATCATCTTCCACGGTGAAATACTTTAAGGTATCATGGTCTGTATTCGAACAATGCGGACATTCCAGACCGGCAAAGGGCCATTCCGTTTCACACAGGGAACAATGGAGCAACCTACGGTGACTTCCCGCCGAGATAACAGCAAATGAAGGTTTCCAACCGCAGACGGGGCAGTATCTCTCAAACCACCGGTTTTTGTCGTATTGGCCTTCCAGATTTCTGGCATAATTGGCAACGAAGGGTTTCAACACGTTAAAGAAGACAAAGGATGTCAAGTTGCCGTCTAGACGGTGTTGTTCCACTAACTCGCTGATATAACTTTTATCCTGCCAAAGAAACCTTTCCAGAACCTTTGGCAATTCTTCTTCAAGATCAGCCAAAGCCTGTATTCCGGCTAGTTTACCGGCTACCTGCGGCCGGTATTCCGCCGTAACCCGGCATACTTCCAGCAAAGCCTGTTTAACTTTCTCTTTTTCCGGATGAAAACCGGTAAAATTTAGCAGAGGGGCCTTTTCATTGATAAAGGTATCCTTTTGTTTCTCTGTTAAGGTTACCGGTAAAAGGTCCCCGGAAAATTTATCTTGTACCCTTATAAGTTCGCCATAAAAATCGAGAATTTCCTTCGGTACCAACAGTTCTTTCGGCAACTTCCTCAACTCCCTGCGTTATGCTTGGTCACCTTTCACCTTTTTCACCCATAATGGATAATGGTGCCTCGCCCACTCTTCCTTAACATAACCCGATAACATGCCATTGATACCGTGTCTGGTTGCCGGCAGCCCGCAGGCCATGTAAGCATGCCCAAGAGCAGCGGAAAAAGTCAGAATAAAGGTTAAATCATGCACCGGCAGGGCCCACTGCACCAAAACTACGGGAAAATACTGTTTAAACCAGATGACAATTCCCGATAAAGCCAACAGGGTACAGCCAAAGACCTGCAGCAGGGAATTAATCTTTTCCCCGGCATTAAACTGGCTTTGCGGCGGGAATTCAACGGGTAAACCAAACAGTTCCCTGGGAAACATCTTCAGGAACAAAAATTCGTTTTTTCCCCAGGTAGTAACGTCTTTCATCCATTCTTGAAAACCTTTGAAATTAGCAGCCAGGGATATCAGCGGGCAGATAATGAAAGCCACCGCCATAATTCTGTGCACGAGCCTGACGCCCTGAAAACCGCCGAACAGTACGGCCAGAAAACTGAAAGATTTGATATAAATAATCATACCCGTCAATGCCAGCATGAAAAAAGTCACTGTATGCGCCCAATGGGCAAAGATGGCTACCCGACCGAAACGAAGAATCATTTCACCGGAGGTCTTCTTATTGTTGTCCATGCTCTTCCCCTCCTTCACTTTCGTGATGGTCTCCGTGGTTGTTTTTCATTATTCTGTTGGAAACGGCGCTGGCAAAAATGGCCCCCAGGACTCCAACGGGGAGCATTTTACCGATAGGCTGAATAACGTCTTGCCAGATTGAGGCCACGACCGGTATTGCCGGCTTAGCAGGCAAGCCATAAAATTCAGGTTCCTCCAGCAGCAGGTAAAATACACCGGTACCCTGCAAGAACTGGTCGTCCAAACCGTAAAGATTGGCGTTCGGATACTGTTTTTTCACTTCAGCCAACCGTTTCTTTGCCTCCGCAACCAGTTTATTGCGCTCGCCGAACCGAATCGCGCCCAGAGGGCAGGTTGTTGCGCAGGCCGGTTGTAAATTGTTGCTTATCCGGTCAGAACATAAATGGCATTTATACATTTTCTTTTCTTTTTCATTAATTTTGGGTATACCAAAGGGGCAGTACTGGGCACAGTATCCGCAGCCGATACACTTCTCCCGGTCCACCACAACAGCGCCTTCCGCAGTGTGGAATATGGCATTTTCCGGGCATACCTTTTCACAGGCCGCTTCTGTGCAATGCATGCACTGGCGTTTTAAAAACAACCAGTCCATCTTCTCCTGCTTCAACCGTTCCTTCATTACCACATAGGTAAAGGTCTGGGGCGACGTATCTTCGTGGGTCTGCAGGTAACCCTTAAATTCCAGTATTTCTGCCGGCAATTGGTTCCAGTTTTTACATGCCGTCTGGCAACCACGGCAGGCAGTACACCGGGAAGTATCTATAAATTTACTTAAATTTGCCATTATTTCGCCCTCCTTATGTTGACCAGAAAGGCTTTATATTCGGGTATCATAGTGTTACCGTCGCCGATATGGGGCGTCAGTTCATTAGCAATTGCTCCCTTGGCAAATCCTTTAAAGCCGAAGTGCCAGGGCAAGCCCACCTGGTGAACTTTCTTACCGTTAATTTCAATCGGCTGGAACCTTTCGGTTACCATGGCTTTTGCCTTAATTCGGCCTCTCATGTTTTCTACGATAACCCATTCGCCATTGGCAATCCCTAACTGGTTAGCCAGCGCCTTACTCATTTCCACAAACATTTCGGGCACCAGCTCGCATTGCCACGGCTGGTTTCTTGTCATGGCTCCCGTTTGCCAATGTTCCGATACACGGTAAGTGGTCGCCACGTACGGGAATCTGCCGGGAACAGACTGCTCGTCGGGATTCCAGACCTTCACCACAGGGTTTACCTGAACAGGGTTAATAATGTTTCTGACTGGGCTTTCCCATGGTTCGTAATGCTCGGGGAAAGGCCCTTCTTTCATTCCTTTCTTGGCAAATAATCCAGCGACACCGTCATCAAGCATGATAAAGGGCTGGTTGCCTACAAAGGGGAAATCACTGCCCGTAGGCGGACAGGTTGCTTTAAAGTCCGGAACGTCCTTACCTACCCATTTACCCGGTTTACCTGTTTTCGGATCAATAGCCGTCGGATCCCACCAAATAACAGCTTTATCCGCGGACCAGGGCTTACCTGTTAAATCGGCAGAAGCGCGGTTGTACAGGATGCGGCGGTTTAACGGCCAGGCCCAGGCCCATTCCAGGAATTGTCCAATACCTGTCTTATCCACCGTGTTTCGGCGCTTGGCCAGGTTGCCTTCTTCGGGATAGACTCCGCTCATAATCCAGTTACCACAGCAGGTAGTGCCATCATCCTTGAGATCAAGGAAATTGTTAACCTGTTTCTTTGTTTTGACATCATAGCCGTTGATTTCGCGCACTACTTTGTCAATGTCAATCTCCTCGCCATGGCCATAATCCCAGAATAAGTCCCGAATGGGAGCGTCCTCTGGCCTGGCGCTGCCGGCGTATGCCTCTTTCAGTTTGGTTGCCAGCAGGTGCATGATCTCCAGGTCTGCCTTGGCTTCCCCAACAGGCGCGGTAGCCTTCCAGCGCCACTGAATCCAGCGCCCGGAACTGGCGATGCTGCCCTCTTTTTCGTAAGAAGAGCAGGCAGGCAGAACAAATACTTCCGTTTTAATAGCGGCAGGGTCCTCTCCTGCTTCACGGGTCCAGAAATGCATGGTTTCCGTCGGGAATAAATCAACGGCCACCATCCAGTCAAGTCTCTTTAAAGCCTCTTTTTCTCTGGAACTGTTCGGCCCGCCTACCACTGGGTTCTGCCCCCACAGCATGGCTCCCTTTATCTCGCCCCTGTACATAGCTTCAAAAAGAGCTATATGGGAATAGTTCTTGTCAGGGTCCCTCTTGGGCAGGTAATGATAAGCAAACTCATTGGCCGGGGTAGCCGCCGGACCCCACATGGCTTTCAGGTAACTAACAACCCATTTAGGTGTATTAACCTTAAAACCGGCCTTAGGTGTTTCTTTTTCCAGGAACGCCTTCAGTGTCGCATGCTCTGGGCTTGCGCTCGGAGTTGCGATATATCCGGGCAGGATATGGAATAGCAAGCCATAGTCCGTAGAACCCTGCACGTTGGATTCGCCCCGCAGGGCCTGCACACCGCCACCCGGAATGCCAATGTTGCCCAGCAATAACTGCAAAATGGCGTAAATGCGGACATTCTGCGAACCGACAGTATGCTGGGTTGTCCCCATGGCGTACATAATAGTCCCGGCCTTATCGGGCCTGCCGGTTGCGGCATAAGTCTTGCAAATCTCCAGGTATTTGTCCTTTGGTGTACCCGTAACTTTCACTACGGTATCGACATCGTACCTGGCATAGTGCTTTTTCAGTAACTGGAAAACACAGCGCGGGTGCTGCAGTGTCATATCTTTTAAAGGCTTTCCGTCAGGACCCGTTTTATATACCCAGGTGTCCTGGTTGTATTTTTTCTTTTCGGCGTCATAGCCCGAAAATAAACCGTCTTTAAAATCGAAACCGTCGTCTACTATATAAGCGGCATTGGTATAATTGACCACATAATCTTTGAAGTATAGATCATTTTCCAAAATATAATTAATCATGCCGCCCACGAAAGCAATATCCGTACCGCTGCGCAAAGGAGCATAAATGTCAGCCTTGGCGGATGTTCGGGTAAAACGGGGGTCTACGTGAATAATTTTGGCGCCCCTGTTTTCCCGGGCATGAGTCAGCCACTTGAAAGATACCGGATGGTTTTCCGCAGCATTACTGCCCAGAATAAGTGCACAATCGGTATTTCTCAGGTCAATCCAGTGATTTGTCATAGCTCCACGGCCAAATGATGGTGCCAGACCGGCAACCGTAGAACTGTGTCAGATACGGGCCTGGTGTTCGAGATAGACTATGCCCAAAGCACGGGCCAGTTTTTGCAATAAATAGCACTCTTCATTATCCAGGCCGGCCCCGCCAAGATTGGCGATAGCCTCGGTCCTCATTACGTTAATTCCGTCTTTTTGGGCAACGAAAGTCTTATCGCGGGTTTCCTTGATTCTCCCGACAATTTGTTCAATGGCCCAATCCCATTCCACTTCCTGAAAAGAATCGCTATATGGCGCCCGGTACAAGGGCTTAGTCAAACGGTTGGGGTTTATTTTGCCTACCGCAATGGAATTTAACTGGAATACTGAAGCTCCTTTACTGCAGGCAGTCCCTTCATTCACCGGATGGTCAGGGTCCCCTTCAGTGTACAGCACATGTCCCTTTTCTGCATCGGTATGAACCAGCAAACCGCATCCGACGCTACAAAAAGGACAGATGGTCGGTGTGGCTTTAGCCGAACGGATTCTCAGTTCCTGAACCTGGGCATGGACAGGAGAAACGTCGAACCCGAGGGCGCACACTGCCGCAAAAGCTCCACTGATTTTGAAAAAATCTCTTCTACTAATTTCCACTTTTTCCTCTCCTTCCTGTTTTAATAAATTTTGTCATAATTTTGCGACAATTCCCCTCTTTCTGCAAATTGCCTCGTTTACATTTTCTTATGTTCCATGCATAGGGTCAATTTTACGTAAATAACTAAAGTAAAGAAACCCTTTTTGTTTACTTAATGTTCAAAATGACCAAAATTCAGAGGGCCGCTGCTACGAAAAAGAAACTGCCGCTGTGGAGGTAAAACAACCGTTGCTCCGAGGTTATGGGCGGAGACGGTGTAAAAACTCCGTTAATGGATTGGCTTAAGCTCCCTTCAATCGTGCTAATTTAACTTTGTCTTCAAACTGAAAAGAGGTCCGCAGACCTCTCAGATTGTAGACAAAGCAGGAAAAGGGGAAGTTAAATGTTTTCCGGAGCGGGGCTTAAATCTTCCCACTTTTTTCCGGTGTCAGGAGGGCATATTATTCTGGAGCGGGGACTTAAATCGTCCTCCGGCCCCGCGACCCAGGCAGTGGGAGCGGCTGCCGGAGGAAATTTCGTCCGTGAGCGGAAGAATAATATGTCCTCTTTTTTTTAACCAACAAGCTATTTTGATTTGTAAAGTTTTACCGGCCTTCCCACGGTACCGTATTTCTGTTCCACTTCTACCTTGCCGATTTGTTCTAAAAATTCCAGATACCGGCGGGCAGTAACCCTTGTCAGGTTCACACCTTCACCGATTTCCTCGGCCGACATGGGACGGTTTTCCGATTCAATAAAGGCCAAAATCTGTTTCAAGGTTGCTTCATTTAATCCTTTCGGCAGTTCAACCGGTAATGGGTACCCGGTATCCAAACCAATTGGGTCGTTTTTTGCACTTGCAGGCAAATTGATTTCAACAACGGGTTTTACCTGAACCAAGTTCGGCTCGGACGATGATTGGTGCACAGGAAAGGTGACAGTGTTCACCTCTGTACCGGCAACCCTGGCAATATGCATGGCAAAACTCTGCATACCTTCAACCATCTGGTTAAATGCTGCTGCCAGTTCCCCAATTTCATTTTTACTTGCTATTTCTACCTTTTGGTTTAACTGGCCGGTAGCCAATTCTTTGGTACTTTTGGTAATTTCCTGCAAAGGCCCTATTATAACACGCTGAGTAAAATACCAGGCAATCAAAGCAACCAGCACAGTTAAAATTACCGTTATTCCCACAATTGTGAACAGAGATTTATGCAGCAATTCATCAGAAAGTTTCTTGGAAATTCCCACATAAAGCATACCTATGATTTTGCCATTAGCGTCCCGGATGGGTTTGTAGGCAGTGCGGTACATCTGTCCGACCACATTGGCTTCACCCAGGTAAAGTTCTCCGTTTTTTAAAACCTTTGTACTGACAATACTTGATACCCTTGTCCCTATAGCCCTCTGGCCATTCTTTTCCCGCACGGTGGTCGTGGTCCGTATATCGCCGAGAAATATGGTCACTGTATCGCCGGTTAACTCAGCTATTCTGTCCACTACCGCAAAATTATTGGTTATTTTCGTATCTCCTTTGTAAAGAATTCCGTTTCTCTCTTCCCAATACCCCGGGTACATCAAATTCAAAATCTCTTCTGCTGTGGCCAGGTCGCATCTTGCTTTTGTATCCGTGGCCAGAATGGCTCTATCCTTCATATATGCTACAGTTATTACAGTCCCGATTATCGAAAGCAAGATTAATGGTCCTATTACCAAAAACAACAACTGCTGTTTTAATGAACGCATCATATCCTAACCACCTTTTTCTATGACCTTAATTCATACTTTTCAGCCCGGGACTCTAATTAATAATTGTAACTTATATTACAGTATTCGGCAAGGCATAAATTCTTCATTTAATTCTTGTTACTTTGCTTCTCTCCTGCTATACTATTAATGTTGTGTGTAGACTCCATAAAATGACCATGGGCGATATGACCGAGGCTGTGCAGAAGGGCGTGAAACCTCGAAATATAACGCAGCTCCAATTTCTGTAAGACTACCGGATATTACAAGGAGGATATATAAAAATGAAGGTAAGTTACAATCAAAATATAAGAAATGTAGCTATTATAGCGCACGTTGATCACGGCAAAACTACCCTGGTAGACTGCCTGCTCCGGCAAAGCGGTATTTTCCGTGATAATGAAGTTATCCAGGAAAGGGTTATGGATTCGAATGACCTGGAACGGGAACGGGGCATTACCATATTGGCCAAGAATACTGCCGTCAGTTACAAAAACATCAAGATTAACATTGTCGACACCCCTGGCCATGCCGATTTTGGCGGCGAAGTGGAACGGGCCCTTAGTATGGTTGACGGCGTGCTGCTAGTGGTAGATGCCTTCGAAGGCCCCATGCCCCAGACAAAGTTTGTTCTGCGTAAAGCCCTGGAAGCCAACCTGCATCCAATCGTGGTGGTAAACAAGGCGGACCGAGCAGACGCCCGGCCCCATGAAGTCATAGATGAGGTCTTCGATCTTTTTCTGGAACTCGGCGCCAGCGACGAACAGTTAGATTTTCCTATTATCTATGCTTCCGCCCGCGAAGGGTGGGCACGCAAAGAAATAGAAGACACCAATACAAATATGGAACCGCTCTTTGAGGCTATCATCAACCATATTCAACCACCGGCCTGTATTCAAGATGGCCCCTTTCAAATGTTGGTGGCAAACCTTGAATATGACAATTACCTGGGCAAATATGCCGTGGGCAGAATTAAACGCGGTATCGTTTCCCAGGGTGAGAACATTGCGGTTATAAAGCATGACGGCACCGTAGAAAAAGGTAAAGTGGCCAAGCTTTTTATTTACAGTGGTTTGAAAAGGATAGAAGTTACCAGAGCAGAAGCCGGAGATATTATTGCCGTAGCGGGTCTTACAGAAGTAAATATCGGTGAAACCCTGGCTGACGCCAACCATCCCGAACAACTACCCGTGATTACTGTTGACGAACCTACGCTGACCATGACCTTTATGGTTAACAACAGTCCCTTCGCGGGACAGGACGGTGAATTTATCACCTCCCGCAAACTCAGGGAAAGGTTATACCGCGAACTGGACTCCAACGTCAGTTTGCGGGTTGAGGATACGGACAGCCCCGATGCTTTTCAAGTATCGGGTCGGGGTGAACTGCACCTGTCCATCCTGATCGAAAATATGCGGCGGGAAGGTTACGAAATGCAGGTTTCCAAACCGGAAGTTATATACAAAACCATCGACGGTAAGCTAATGGAACCGATGGAACACCTGGTCATAGATATTCCCGAAGATTGTATGGGGCCGGTCATGGAAAACCTGGGCCGCCGAAAAGCAGAAATGCTGAACATGGTTTCTACCGGCAACGGCCAGGTGAGGATTGAATTTAATATTCCGGCCCGTGGTTTGATAGGTTTCCGCGGCGACTTCCTTACAGAAACCAGGGGTCGTGGTATCATGAACCACACCTTTAACGGGTATGAACCCTATAAAGGCGACATCCAGCACCGTTATAACGGCGCGCTGATAGCCTGGGAAACAGGCGAGGCAACAACTTATGGCATGCTGCAAGCCGAAGAACGGGGATTACTTTTTATCCAACCGGGCATGAAGGTTTACGAAGGCATGATTGTGGGAATGAATAACCGGGACAAAGACCTGGAGGTCAACGTCTGCAAGAAAAAGCACCTGACCAACATGCGGGCCAGTACCGCCGAAGAAACGGTAAAGTTGAAAGAACCACGGATTTTATCCCTAGAAGAAGCCATAGAATTTATTAATGAGGATGAACTGGTGGAAATAACGCCAAACCACATCAGGATGCGCAAAAAGGTATTGGATAAAAATGAACGGGCCAAGTACAATAAGCAAGTCAATATGATGAAGGCACAGTAGGAAACGGAAGACTGTCTAAAAAGAAGCAGTCCCCTACTCTCCCCAGTAGTCGATTACCCACGGCCCGTCATCGGTTTCCCTGATTAAAACATAATTCCATTTGGGTTGCGCTGTCTGCCCGGCCCCCAAGTGTTCCCGGTATTTTTCTATTTCCTGTACAACATAATATATTTTCACGTCTTTGGGGTCAGTCCACCTGCCTACCCGCTGCAGGTAATCTTCTTTTTGCATTGTTGCTTTACTTTCATCAGCAGAAAGCAATTTCACAGAAGCTATGTTTCCCCAGTCAGGTTCCCCTCTTTTCTGCAGTCTGGATGAGAGGGTCTCCTGATAAGCTTTAAAATTATGTTCGCCAATGGCACGCAAATGCTTTTCCAGTACTTTCAGCGCTTCATCGCTGGAAGCCTTGTTATTCGTACTACAGCCTATTAAGCCGCTAAGGCACAACAACACTATACCCAGGTATGCCCATAATTTAAGTTTCCTGCGCATTGTTGTCCCTCCTTTTCTAAGCTCTTTTGGGTTTTATTAGTAGTACTTACGGGCCCCAATAATAAACTCTTCCGTGACGTCCTGTCCGGCGCAGTCCACGACTCTTGCTTTTTCGCTTAAAACATCGGCCCCGGTACCTCCTATTATTTCCGCAGGATTGCGCGGAGTAGGAAGCCCGCCCAATTCTTCAGGGCACACCGGAACCGCTCGACCATCCTGAACCAGCTTATAAATGCTTTCTACCAGATTATGTCCTCCGCTATACTTGCATTTAATGCCGGCCAAACATGCGCTTACAATAATCATAAACATTTTGTCCAGAAATGCTAAAGCCCTGGTATACTTTTTCTTTTCAAAATACAGCGTTCCTAATTCAAAAGCGCTTGCGGCGTTAGCCGGATTTATTTCCAATTCGGCCATTAAATAATTGTAACACAGTTGCGCGCCAGTTACAAACCCTTGGCTGCAACTACCGACTTAATGCCTTTTTTGTTTTAACCTCCCTTTCCGACAGCCTTTCTTCTTCAACCGGCTCATATTTAGAGAGCCCTTTACGGTACTACTTTTTTGGCGGCCATATCTTCAAATCCGTTATATTCCAGGGTATAAACAGGCGACTTGCTGATGAGGAATATCAGTCGGCCGCTGGCGCTTTCCCCTCTCTGCAGGTCTACAGGTCCAAAGTAATCAGGCAAATCATAAGTATCATAATGGATACCGGCTGATTCTCCGTCAGGAGCCGATAGGGTAAAGTTGTTAGGAATCAGCCGTACCAATTTGTTACCCTTATTTTTTACACTGATCAAAACATGGACAAAAACGTAATTATCCGACGCCTGTTGCAAACGGACATCTTTAACAGCCATCACCACGTCTCCCTCTCCCTCATAAACTGCCATTTTCTTTTTCATCTCTGCCCTAAGTGAAGCTTCGTAAGCGGCCTTAATCTGCTGCCGTAGTTCTTTTGCTTCGTGCATATTGCCATCAAGGGAGAAGGCTTCTTCTATATTCGCCAATGCCGCTTTTATGTTGCCCGAAACAAAATTGGCCCTCGCTTTATCTATCAAATCTTTGGCCAACGCTTTTTTGGCCACTTTTAATTGATTACAGGCATCCTGAAAGTTTTTATCCTCCGGCACTACTTTTTCAAAAAACTCAATAGCTTTGTAATAATCTTTGTGTACCATAGCCCGTAAACCATTGGCATAAGCATCATCGGAAACTGCCGGCTTATTCCGGCTACCGGTTTCTTCCCGGGGAAGGTTAGTAACGAAAGAATTCTCCGGAGGTTTATTATTTGAGCAACCCGAAAGGAACAGTATTGAGCTGATAAACAGAAGGACTGCAACCCTCCGCATCATTTACCGCCCCCACTTGGTACCTGTTTTCATATATTACATCGGAATTTCTCTCATTAAACTTAACAACGAATAACAAAAATCACTCCATAGCTTTCCTGGAGGCAACGGTACAACAACGGAACGGTGGGAGGGGTGACCCGGCTACCCCGGAGCTTTGTGCTGGGGAATGGCGGCAGGGTAGGAGGGTGTCTCCGCTACCTGGGAGCTTGGTGCTGCAAACCCTTGCCGTTCAGGCAGCGTTCCCGAACTCGATGGCTCATGTTGCATTTCTTATAAGTCAGGCCACCTCCCGTCCGGTCACCCAGCATATGTTGGGTGCCGCAGATAGGAAAAGGGGAGGTTAAATGATTCCTCCGCTCCGGGCGAAATCTCCATCGGATAACCGCTCCCGCTCACGCGGCTCGCGGACCGATGGACGATTTAAGCCCCGCTCCGGAAAACATTTAACCTCCCTTATCAACATCCTGGGGCGCCCTACATAAGTTGAGTGCCGGACTTCCCGGCGGCCTTCGCCATCTTCAAACATGCGGGAACTCCTCTGCCTGTCCGGCAGCGGTTTTGCGGGCGCAGTCGCTCCCAAACGGTAGGCGGAAAACCCTGCCTACCCTGCCCTGGGTGAGGGTGAGAAAGAGGCCGCTGTCCGGTAAAACAACGAGTTGCGACCTGGCGGAGGGCAGATAGACAGTGTTAACGACAGTGAGGGCTTGAAATCGCTGTTTCCGGTACGGACGCATCAATCCAGAGGACGTAATTATTTAAACCGCAGAATCCACAGAGGACACGGAGAATTAATGGTAAAAGCAAAGTATATAGCTTATCTAACAATGAAATTTTGATTAGTTTCTTAGTAATTTTTTTGTTTGATTTTTTCTCAGTTTTTGTCGGGATAGAAGTCAGGCGCGCGCACTTCTCTGAGTAAGCCACGTTTCCTGACGCCCCCCTGCGATCCCGGACGGTCGG
>NZ_LGTE01000022.1 GCF_001263415.1 Thermincola ferriacetica | reverse complement strand
ATTTCTTCTCCCGCACCGGCTCTCAACCAGCCGCGGAATTCCATACTACCATAACTGGCTGCTTTTCGTCAACCGGTAGTTTTTGCATCAACAGCAACCTTTGTATTTGCTGTGATTTCTGATTTGTTGGCCGCGGCTATTGCCGCGACCGACATTGTCTAATATAGCATACGGATTATCCTTTGTCAACGCTTCTTTAATAACTTTTTATTTTTTATTATATTATTTTTTTCCTGCAATTTTATTTATTCCTTTGGACAGAAATTGCACAATCAGGGCATACATTTTGACAGGTACCGCAAGCTATGCATATTTCCATATCAGGTTCAACGGAAGGAGTTCCATAAATACCTAAGTGATTAGACCATTTAAGGCATTCCTTTGGGCATTTTTGAATACAAAGCCCGCATCCTTTGCATAAACTTGTATAGACAGTAACTGTACCTTTTTCTCCCTGATAAGTATTTAATTTATATGCCACACTCACCGGAGACCCTCCTTATTGGGCTTGTTCCACTAACTCCATGCCACGTTCCATTGCTTTGTAGTTTAATTCCCTGAGCTTGGGGTTCTGTTCGAACTTATAGCCAAGTTTTTGTTCTATAGCCTTTTTAGCTTCTTCCAGGCTTACCACCCCGGTAGCCTTAATAACCGCACCCATGATAATAATGTTGAATACCCTTGGGTGCAATTCATTTTTGGAAATCTCAATTGCCGGGATAGCAAGAATTCGGCCGGCATTTTTCGGCAAATGTTCTTTCACTCCCTCAATGGAACTATCATATACAAAAATAGTATTAGGCCCGACATATCTCTGCGTTCTTAAAACAGCGCGGTCACTGAGAGCCACTACTATGTCTGCAATCTGAAATTTCGGTGAACCAATTGGCTCGGTCCCAATTTGTAAATAGGCAACAGAAACGCCCCCTCTTTGCTCAACCCCAAAATTGGGTATATATAACGCTTCTTTGCCTTCTTCGTTTGCAGCTTCGGCGATAATTTCCGCTACTGACTGGACGCCCTGGCCCCCTTCACCGGCAAGAGCTATTTTAACCGTTTTAGCCATCTTGACCTGCCTCCTTCTGACCGGGCACTTTTATTTCCCCCACCTTAAAGTATTTGGGCATTTCGTTTTCGAGAAAAGCCCATGTTTCCTTAGCATTAGTGCGCCAATTGGTTGGGCAGGTGGACAAAGCTTCCACAAAAGAAAAACCGTTTCCGGCCATCTGGTTTTCCAGAGCCTTTTTCAGGTATTTTTTAAGTTGCCTCAAATTTGCCACAGTTCCTCTTGCCACATAAGCTCCTTCTCTGGTGATAGCGGCGACCATTTCCGGTCCCTGAGTCGGATAACCCATTAACTGGACATCCCGACCATAAGGAGACGTTTCCGTCTTCTGTCCGGGAAGGGTCGTAGGAGCCATCTGACCGCCGGTCATAGCATAATTTGTATTGTTTACAAGAATTGCAGTGATACGTTCGTTTCTCGCGGCAGCATTGACTAAATGCTGAGAGCCGATAGCATATCCACCGCCGTCACCCATATATGCTATACAAATAACATCAGGGTTCGCTCTCTTAATCCCTGTAACAACGGGCGTAGTCCTTCCGTGGTGAGTCTGTACAGTGTCTACATTGAAAAAGTCCCATGCCAACAATGAGCAACCTATATCACAACCAAAAACCACTTTATCCTGAATGCCAAGTTCATCTATTGCTTCGCCAAGCGCTTTTAAAACCAATCCATGCCCGCAACCTGGGCAAAACTTATGCGGTTTGGTCTCTCTGTTCCAGGATTTTGGCATTTGCGGTTCAACTGACATCTACATGTACCCCCTTCCCTATTTCAACAGTTCTTTACATTTGGCCACTATTTCTTCTGCCGTTATCCCAACGCCCGGTTTAAATAAATACTCTAGATTAATAGTTGTTCCGTAAATAGCATCCTTCACTAACTTCGCCAATTGCCCATATGCAGATTCAACAATCAACATAGTTTTGGCATTAACCACAGCTTTCTTTAACTGCTCTCCGGGGAACGGACGTAAAGTAATTGGCCTAAAATAACCGACTTTCAAGCCCGCGTTTCTTAATTCCTGTACCGCCCCTCTCGCTGCCCTGGTAACTACCCCATGGCTGACAACTATAATGTCGGCATCATCTACGTTACCTTCTTCATACTCCATAATTTCAGGGGCGACTTTTAAATACTCATCCATGTATTTGGTTATAACTTCATACAATTCTTCTTCCGTATTGTATGTATTTCTTAAATGAGTAGGCTTCTTTTCTCCATTGACAGGCTCCTTGCCCAGCAGAGGTTCGGGATCAATCAATTTAATGCCTCTGTCTTCAGGATTGTATAGGGTCAGTGACTCACGCATCTTAGCCTGATAACCATCGGCTAGTATAAATGTTGGAAACCTGTACTTCCAGGCGGTATTGAAAGCTTTAATAGTATAATCAAAAAGTTCCTGATGAGTAGAAGTTGAATATACTATCCTTAACCCTTCGCCATTTCCGCCATAGGTGGTCATTGTTACTTCCTGCTGGGAATAGATTACCGTAGCAGTAGAAGGCCCTCCCCGTTGCTGAACAACAAGAACAGTGGGGATGCGCATCATTTCAGCCATTGACATTGGTTCCTGCATCAAGGTATTTCCCGGACCGGCAGTAGCAGTAAATGCTTTTCTCCCGGCTAAAACGCCTCCAACAGTCGTAAAGCCTGCGGAGAGTTCATCCTCAGTTTGCAGAAATCTCTTCCCATACTTGGGCGCCATGCGAGTCCAATAATGCATAATTTCATTCTGCGGTGTAATCGGGTATCCATACATTATGTCAGCCTTTGCGGCCAATGCTGCCCAGGCAACCACTTCATTCCCGGTCATAAATACCCTTTTTTCTCCCTGAATAGGAGTATCACCCATCGTATCAAGACACCTCCTGTAAATTACAGATGAAATTTTATAATATTAAAAAGGGTGTTTTTTGAACACCTCTTGTTACCAAAAAGAAGTCTTCATATGCCTTTTTATCCCTTTTACCGGCGTCCCGGTAATATCTTTTGTCCCCAGAGCATCCAGAATCCTCTCTTCGGCATAAGTGGCAACCAGGGGAATGTTCAGGATATCTGCTGCATTTTTAACAACAACCGCACCATTTTGTACAAAATCTGCTGTAGTTTCGTCTCCCAGGTGAGAATTATTAATCAAACCATCAACTTTCCCCATATCACTTACATATGCAACAATATCTTCAACGGAAGATGTCATAGGCCTTCCGACATTAACCACAACATAAACCTTCAAATCCTTACGGTTTTGTGTTTCCTCTAATAAATTAAGGGTGCGTAATCCATCAACCCCATAGCCCACATCCAGTATCACATCTCCGTTTCTTCTGAGAACCCACCGCATTTCCGGTTTTATTACGTTACCGGCTTCCCCAAGACCTATGGTTTGAGAAGTTTCCCATGCCACTACACGGAGACCTTTTTCTTCCAGGGCCCTTTTTAATGGTCTTAATGTGTAAAATGGTTCTACCAAATCCAGGTCTACTAAGGTAACTTCTCTGTCCAGGGCTAAGAGTTCCAAAGCCCTGTTAATGGCTACTTCACTTTTTCCGCTGGCATATTCCCCAACATAAGCTTCGGCTAAACCTTTGATAGAAATTTCACCCCCCGAACAGAGTCTCACCCAAAGTATGTCAAATACACAGCTATATTATTTGTAAAAAACAGTTAATTATTTACTGGGTTAAAAAAATAGCCGACAAAACATTCCTAAAAAATAGGGTGTCTTGTCGAAAGCTTTTATACCTAGTATACTAAAACGATTTTTGCTAGTCAAGGAAAAATCCAGTTAATTTTCTGACTATTTAGGCTAAAATTAATCTTAAACCTATAAGCATTATTACCCCGGGAATACCCAGAAACCCCGCTATCAGAGCCGTAACAATGTTTATCGGAACGTGCAGAGAAAATCCTGCTCCCACTAAATTAACTAACCATAAAAGTATGCCGCCCAAAACACCGTTAGCAACAAACTTTACTACATATTTCAGCGGCACCACCAAAACATTACCGACCACAATCAGTATAAGCAGGCCAATGGTAAATGCTAAAACAGCGCCATCCATTCCGACCCCTCCTAAAAAGTAAAAAATGTTAAAGTATGTGAGAAGTAAATCTGACGACACATTCATTCAATTAAATCTTTTAGGGAGGAAACGCATATGTTTTGCTCTTTGGCCTGCTTCAAAAGAAACATGTATTTCTTCACAGAAGTTTCTATATTATATACAAAATAATCAATAAGATCAGGTTCACTTATAAAATTAAAATTGTTCAGAGCGTTCTGCCATTCTTGATGAGCTTGCCAAACCTCTTGAAAGGTTTTATCTTCCGGTGACAATTCGGTTTCTTGTTTGGGAATGATCCCTATTTTAGCAAGCAAAGTTGAACAAAAATGAATAACTGCTTCTTTCTTTATTTGCCTGTTTCCCATTTGTACCCCTCCTTTTTTGTTTGTAAATTATATTTAGGAGGTGTACAAGGTATTACCAATTTAAAGTAATTTTATGGTAATTGTTTTGTAGAAACCTGGCGATAGGCCTTTCCTCTTTGTCGCCGGATTTTTTGCAGCCCGACAAAATGGGTAAACAACAAATTATAAAGTTCTTTTATTAATTTAGGGCTAACGCCTTTTTTCCTCGCTTCAGCAGTCAAACGCTCCAGTATTTGTTCCTCCCGTTTCCTGTCGCGTATTTTTTGATGCGCGCCCTTAAGATCAGCGATAATCTTCACCAATTGCGTTCTCATAGCAAGCAGCTCAACAATCTGCCTGTCTATTATATCAATGTCTTCCCTGACTTGCTCCAAATTTAAAACGGACTTTTCCACGCTATAAGAGTAGGCTGTTTCTGCCCCTTTATAAATACCAAGTATACGAAATTCGGCGGTCATTTCTCTTACCCGGTTTAAACATTTTTCTACTAAACCGTCTGCCGGATTGCCCATAAAATCAATAAAGAAAATGTAATTTCCCAGTTTGTTTTTGGCCGGTCTCGATTCAATTTTTGTTAAGTTAATATTGACTAAGGCAAACTCTTTCAAAACCTGGTATAGCCCGCCAGGTCTATCGGTAATTGAAATCAAAATAGAAGTTTTATTAGCATTGGTAATGGGTTGGCCGGACTGTCCCAAAATAACGAAACGGGTCCTGTTGGCGGTGCAGTTTTGAATGTCGTATTCTAAAATGTTTAGGCTATATATTTCTCCAATATCGGGATTTCCAATAACCGCCCAGGGTTGGTCGGAATTGACAATTTGTACTGCAGCTTCCGCAGTGCTTACCGCTTCAACCAGGGCAGCATCAGGCAGGAATGTTTCCAAAAACCGGCTGCACTGGGCCAGTGCCTGGCCATGGCTGATTACCTTTGTAATTTCATTCACCTTAACCCCCGGCTTGGCCATCAATGCGTGTTTAATTGTAAGAATTATTTCCCCTTGTATGGCGACTCCCTTTTCCTGGGCCAATAAATCCAGAGTCTGATTTACAGAGCCCTCAACAGAATTTTCAATGGGTGCTACTGCTTTATCAATTTCTCCGCTTTTCACGGCGCTAAACAACTCCGGCAGCGTCCTATAAGCCCTCATTTCTTTATCGATACCGGTAAAATACTTTTCGGCAGCCTTTTCAGTATATGTTCCCTTGGGACCTAAATACCCTATTTTTATCATACAGCTAAAGACCTCCCCGTAGCTTTTGCTATAGGCTCTAACTCCAGGACCAGGTTTTTAAAATTCTCCGGTGTCAGGGATTGTGGTCCATCACATAACGCTTTACTCGGATCCGGATGCACTTCAATCAATAATCCGTCTGCACCGACTGCCACAGCCCCTTTCGCCATAGGCGCCACCAATTTCCAGTCCCCTGTGGCGTGGCTGGGGTCAACAACTACCGGTAAATGGCTAAGCCGTTTTATAACAGGTACGGCTGTTAAATCAAGAGTGTTCCTAGTATAAGTTTCAAAAGTGCGGATACCTCTTTCACATAATATTACTTCGTAATTCCCTTCGGCCATGATATACTCTGCCGCCATCAGCCACTCTTCAATAGTTGCCGAAAGCCCCCTTTTTAATAAAACAGGTTTTTTGAGCTGCCCCACTTTTTTCAACAGCTGAAAATTTTGCATGTTCCGGGTGCCTATCTGCAGAATGTCAATATATTGGGCTGCTAATTCGGCGCTTTGCTGATCGATTACCTCTGTAATCGTAATCAAATTTTCCTGCTGGGCCGCTTCCGCCATTAGTTCCAGTCCTTTTTCCTCGAACCCCTGGAAAGAATAAGGGGATGTGCGGGGTTTATAGGCGCCGCCCCGAAAAATCCGGGCCCCTGCCTCTTTAACGGCCCTGGCAGCAGCCATCATTTGTTCCCTGCTCTCTACAGCGCACGGCCCGGCCATTATTACCACCTGGTTGCCACCTATTTCCACATTTTTAATTTTTATAATAGTATCGTCGCTTTTGGCTTCGCGGCTGACCAGCTTAAAGGGCTGCATTATATGGACAACCTTTTCTACCCCCGGCATCATTTCGAGAGTAGAAGTATCGATATTTTTTTTGTCACCGATGGCTCCGATAACTATACGCTCAACCCCCCTGATCAAATGAGTTTTAAACCCTAACCGGGTCAGCCTGTTTTTCACGTCCTGAATTTGTTTTTCTGATACGTTTAAATTCATTACAACTACCATTTTAATCTCCCCCTTTTATAATAAAAAATAAAGCCTACGACATCATCCCAATGGGACGAAAGTCGTAGACTTCCGCGGTACCACCCAAATTGGTTGCTAAATAAAAAAACTTTCGCCCTCCAGGGACGAAAGTTTTACTTCCGCGTTACCACCCTAAGTTGGTTGAAAAAAGCAACCCTCTCATTTCAAAGTACGGGTCAATTTAGCGTTCAGTTAATGCTGCTTACCGGTTACCGGTAACTGACCACTAAAAAAACCGATACTCGCTTTCTTTTAACGGGAAAGACCCGGCTCAGTCTACAAAAGCTGACGCTTCTTCAACCTGCAGCTCAAAAGGGAATTTCAGCCGAACTTTTGTTAAAGGGCTCTCAGTCGCCGACCCTTTTTCCCTGGAAACAAAATGATTCAGCTTACTTATCTTTGTCATCGCTTTTGCTACTATTAATTTTGTGAAATATTTTACCACACCAAATCAATAATGTAAATAATTTTTTCCTAATACCAAAATTTACATTTCCCGGCGCCCCTCAAAAGCCTTTGACAGGGTAACTTCATCGGCATATTCCAAATCACCGCCAACGGGTAAGCCGTGGGCTATGCGGGTAACCCTGACACCCATAGGCTTTAAGAGTCTGGCCAGGTACATAGCTGTGGCTTCACCTTCAATATTTGGGTTCGTGGCTAAGATAATTTCCTGTACAGAATTTTTTTGGAGCCGCTCCAACAGCTCTTTTATTTTAAGCTGTTCCGGACCAATACCGTCCATAGGAGAAATCGCCCCATGCAGGACGTGGTATAAGCCTTTATACTCCCTTGTCCGTTCTATCGCCACCACATCTCTGGCTTGTTCAACAACACAAATGGTATTTCTGTCCCTTGTGCTATCCTGACACAACTTACAAGGATCAGTATCGGTAAGGTTGGAACAAATGGAACAATACCTGATTTTTTGCTTTGCGTTTATCAAAGCTTTTGCCAAACCATGCGCACTTTCCGCATCACTGTTTAGTATATGGAAAGCCAGCCGTTGAGCCGTCTTGGGGCCAATGCCCGGCAATTTCGCAAATTCTTCAATTAAACGAGCCACCGGTTCGGCATAGTACAAGTTAAGTCACCACCTTAAAGGCGTCTGCTAAATTAAGAACACTTATTCTAAAATAACCCCGGTATTTTTATGCCGCCTGTTAATTTACCCATTTCGTTGGCTACCATCTCCTGGGACTGGCGTAAAGCCTCGTTAACAGCAGCTAATATCAAATCCTGCAACATTTCCACGTCTTCAGGGTCAACAGCTTCCGGTTTAATCTCTATAGATTTTATTTCTTGTTTTCCGTTAGCCACTACTTTAACAACCCCGCCGCCGGCAGTAGCTTCTACTGTTTTATTGGCCAGTTCCTCCTGCATCTTGGCCATATCCTGTTGCATTTTCTGTACCTGTTTTATCATCTTGTTCATATTCCCCATATTGCCAAACATTTTATTTCCCCCTTTTTATTAATCACTAGTCACTGAATTCAATGACGTTTTCGCCAAATAATTGAATAGCTGTTTCAACCAAAGAGTTTTCTTCCTCCTCATTTTCCTCACTCATTGTTTCGGATAAAAACTTACATTTTACTCTGATTTCCTCGCCTGTAATATCTTTAATAACCTTCTCTATAATTTCCCTGTTTTCCGGCTTTTCTATATTTTCTTTATGAAAAGCATAGTCTTCCGGAAAAGCGATAATTAGCCGCCGCCCTGATAGCCCTACTGGGTTGCCTTCAATCAAAAAGGCATGAGCCGTGCGTTTGGCTTTTTTTAATTTTTCCATAATTTCCGGCCAGCTATTCTTTAGAGCCTCCAGAGTTAAACTATTGCCAGGCACATCATTCTTTGGTGCAAGCTTAACGGAATTTTTTTGGTCAACCGGTTGTTTTTCCGGTTGTTTTTTGGAATTAACCGCAATGGCCGGTGTAACGTATCCCTGCCTGATTATAGCCTCCAGTTCTTCAACTTTGGCCGCCAGATCTTCAAAACTATATTTAGGTTCTGCCTTACAGGCCTCGATCACTGCCAGTTCCAGGTTTAACCTCGGTTGATTGCTCCACCTGATCTCCCGTTCGGTAAGAGAAAAAATATCGATTAACCTCAAAATCATATTGCGGGATACCTTTTGGGCCTGTTCTTCTAACATTTGCAAGGTGCTTTCCGTAACTGCAATCAATTCTCCGGCATGGTCCGATACCTGAATTAACAACAGGTTTCTTAAATGCTCTGTCATATCTTTGCTGAACTGTCGAAGGTCTTTTCCCTGGTTGACAATATCATCGATCAGGAACAAAGCCGATGTAGAATCCTTGTTAATAAAATAGTCTACCATTTTAAAAAGAAGTTCCTGGTCTACGGTTCCCAAAACTGTATTTACTTCCTCAACAGTAACTCGCTGACCCCCAAATGCTATACACTGGTCCAACACACTCAATGCGTCCCTCAGGCCGCCCTCTGCTGTTTTCGCCAAAAGAGTAAGTGTTTCTTCATCGGTTTGCACCTGCAAACTCTCGCAGACATCGCGTAATCTGTCCACTATCTCCCCGGTACCGATTCTCCTGAAATCAAACCGCTGGCACCGTGACAATATGGTAGTTGGGATTTTATGCGGTTCTGTGGTAGCTAATATAAAAATCACATGATGCGGCGGTTCTTCCAGGGTTTTCAACAGGGCGTTAAACGCTTCAGTAGTAAGCATGTGAACTTCATCTATTATATATATTCTATAGCGGCCCTCTGTGGGGGAAAACTTGACCTTTTCACGTAAATCCCTGATCTCATCGATCCCCCTGTTAGAAGCAGCATCTATTTCCAAGACGTCCATAGAAACTCCGTCTGTAATACGGATACAATTGTTGCATTGGTTGCAGGGTTCGGCATTCGGCCCTTCCTTACAATTGAGCGCCTTTGCAAAAACTTTAGCCGTAGTAGTTTTACCCGTACCCCGGGGTCCGCAAAAAAGGTAAGCATGGGCAATTCTATTGGCCTTAATAGCATTTTGCAGGGTTCTGGTGATATGTTGTTGCCCAACTATATCTTGAAAAATCTGGGGCCGCCATTCCCGGTACAAGGCCATGTAAGACATATAAGTTACTCCCTCTCCAATGCGGGTTATGATAATTAAACGAAACTGACATGTTAATATTATACCTTAATGTTAATCTAATTTCTATGCCGGACAACAATTCTCCTTCTGTTAATTCTATTGACAGATATAGATTTAACCTACTAAAAAAAGAGAGCCACCAATATAATTTGTAGCTCTCTTTTTATAAAAATTTGCCGTGCACCCGCCTTTGACTCTTTTCTCCCAAGCGTTACCAACGTAGTTAACTCGGAACAGGCTCCCCTGCGGCACACGAAAGGGCTTGCTTACCGCTGCTTCCTCCCGGACCTGACGGGGTTCACAAGTTTCCGTTGCGCAGGACCCGCTCTTCAACGCCACTTGCGCCGGTCAGACCTTATGAAAAAAGGCCGCAGGCAGGACTTCAACCCCGCTATAGCGGATTGCGGGTTACAGGGCACCGCTACCTCCCCGTCTAGCACGGCTAAACTTTATTAGCTTTTCTGAAGGTCAGTAACTATGGCCGGTAGTCATAACCGGTGGCCGATAGACCTTGACCAGTAACCAATGGCTGATAGCCGGAAAAATTCTAATGAATATTATTAAAGGCCAGAGACTAACCGCTCTGCCCAATTCCAGCCGCTAGCCGCTAGTCACTGACCATTGTATACATTATGGCGGAGAGAGAGGGATTCGAACCCTCGAGCCAGGTTTTCCCCGACTACACGATTTCCAGTCGTGCTCCTTCGACCAACTCGGACATCTCTCCGTGGTCTGATTAAGTTTGTTGCTTCCTCTTTGTCAGATAAAGGAGTCAACTGATTTCGCTTAATCATTATACAATTTATTTGTTTATGATGCAAGTACTTTTAATTGTTTTCCAGCGTTTTAAGGGACAAAATAATTGGTATGGATGCCATTAAAAGGTCTCCGACCCAAATCATCATCGGGTAAATTTATCCTTTTAAACTTTTGCTCTGGCATCCAGTTTATCGAATATATATCCCAATGCCAATCCCCATAGAGAAGCTCCTATAAAATTGGCGAAAGTAGTCCGTAGATTAAAAACGGATAACTCAGGCACCTTAAAAAGGATAATTATGGCATACACCGCGAACCATACAATTACACCGTAGAACCAGCCTTTAAATAAATAATTTTTACTTGTTATTCCCAAAATCAGATAAGCGAATATAGCGCCCAGCAAAGCCATGAACATATACATTCCAAACCAGGCAAACAGAGCTTCCAAAGCACTTGTTGGTTTCCTGCCATAAATCATCACGCCGGCAAAATCCAGGTAACGCAGTTTGGCAAAACCAACGTAGTAGGCTGTTAAATTAAAAACACTTGATACCAGGCCGGCCAGTATACCTGCTATACAACCTCGCGTAAACCTGTCGGTTATCGCTTCCATTGCACCCCATCCTTTTTCCGGTTTTTTAAATGGTTTCTTAAGGTTAGATTTTCATTTTCGGAAAATATTTATTGCCGGAAAATAATGGGGATAATAATATGGAATATTTAATCCATGCTCCTGATAACCAATAATTGACCGGAATCAATATTAATAGTCGCCCTGTCTTCTATTAATTCATTGCTTATTCCTATTGAAGTCCCCCTAGTTAGACTGGCCTTATGCAATGGATATTTGAAACCTTCAAGCGTAACCCCTTTTACCTCATAACTAAAAGGCAAAATGGAGATGTACCTGAAACGGTTTCCGCTTATTTCTATAAAAGAATCTATGAGGGTTATCTCGTTTTTTTCATCTATTAATCTCACCGGCACTTTTTCTTTTAACCCTTTGCTTAGCAGATGAATATTAGCAATATTATGGTCGAAGCGCGTCCCCGTTACCCCCAGCAAAAGGATCTCTTTCGGTCTTTTGGCCAGTGCCCAGTTAAAGGCCATTTCTGTATCGGTATAGTCCTTGTAAACAGGGTTACAGGAAAACAGGTTCTTACATTTATCCTTAATTTCTGCAAATTCTTTATCTGTAACGGAATCAAAATCACCTAAAGCATAGTCAGGCTGAATACCATGCTGCAGTAAAAATAATGCTCCCCTGTCCGCTCCGACAAGAAAATCACCCTGTTCAATCTCGTCTACCGCCCAATTGCCCAGATTGCCTCCGGAGAAGATCAAGATGCGCTTATCACTAAACATTTTTTATTGCTCACCTCACCAAAACTGCCTTCTTCAAGGGCTTTCAAAAGTCTAGCCTTGATCTCCGTGAATTCCTGGCTTAAGGCCATTTGGGCATGTCTGGGCCTCGGCAACGGAACCTCTACCTCGGCAATTACCCGGCCCGGCCTGGCCGATAGGACATAAATCCGATTAGATAACATAATAGCTTCGTCAACATCGTGGGTAACCAGTAAAACAGCGTGTTGAAAATTCTGCCATATATCTAAAAGCCATTGCTGCATCTGTCTTCTGGTTAGGGCATCAAGTTTTCCGAAGGGTTCGTCCAGAAGCAGTATTTCTCTACCACATAAATAAGTTCTCAAAAAAGCAGCTCTCTGCCGCATGCCGCCTGATAAGGCGGGAGGATACTTGTCAGAAAAATCCCCCAGCCCAAAAACCGGCAAAAGTGAAAGGGCTTTTTCCCTGGCTTCTTTCCGGTTAATTCCTTGTACTTCGAGGGGGACAATCACATTATCGAGCACAGTTCGCCAGGGAAAAAGCACATCCTTTTGGGGCATATAGCTTACTTTCCCTTTTAGCCCCACAATGGAAGCACCATCTAATAATACATCCCCTTCATCAGGCCGGGTTAACCCGGCCACTATATCGAGCAACGTGCTTTTCCCGCAGCCGCTCGGGCCAATCAGGCTGACAAATTCCCCTTCCCGCACAAAAAGCGAAACCTCCTGCAAGGCTACAATCGATAATTTTCCATGACCATCAAATGTTTTACTCAGCCCCTTAACTTCCAGCTTGTACCCCGGCACTTTTAGCCTCACCTACCGTAAAAATTTGCTTCTTTATCTCCCTGAAAAACTGTTACCTCCTTAAAACTTTAAGGGAGGAATTCATTCGTAAAGGCTTTTTGGGGTTCAATCATCCTGGGAATAAGTTGGCGGTCATACATCCAACGGGCATACCTGTTCCATACTTCTTCTTTTTGGATACCCCATTTTTCGGCGTCATCCTGATATTTCTTACTTAACCACTCCTGGCTGGCCTTAACCAATTCAGGGTTTAATTCCGGCGCGTTTTTCAAAAGTATTTTTGCAGCTTCTGCAGGGTTCATAATAGCAAATTCATACCCTTGGGCAGTAGCCTTCACAAATTTTTGCACCAGTTCTTTCTGTTCCGCAATATGTTTTTCGTTGGTAACTATAACCGGTGTGTAATAATCCAGCGCCGGGTCAAGGTCCTTAACCATAAGGAGGTTTAGCTCTATGCCGCGGCGTTTGGCCTCAATCCCGTCCCATCCATAGTAAATCCACTCGATATCCGCGTCTTTTCCAATAGAAGTAAAAAAGTCAGTTGCTCCGAGAGTTATATTTTTCAATTTAGCATAGTCTGCCCCCGCCTTTGTCATTATGGCTTTAAGCACTGCCTCTTCTACCGGCGAACCCCATCCGCCATAGCGTTTCCCCTCAAAATCTTTTACCGATGTAATATTATCTTTTTTTAGGGAGGCAAAAGCAGAAGTATTATGCTGAATAACTGCTGCAATGGAAACTAAAGGAATACCGGTGGCTCTGGCCTGGGTTACACTCTCCTGGTAACTGATGCCGAAATCTGCTTTGCCTGCAGCCACCAATTGGTCGGCGGTTGTTCCCTCCCCTGGTTGTATAATTTCTACATCCAGGCCCTGCGCTTTATAAAAGCCCTTGTCTTTGGCCACATAAAGGCCCGTATGATTTGTATTTGGCATCCAATCCAGCATTATGGTAACTTTTTTGAGGGCTGCTTTTTTGTCTTTTCCGGCCTTTTCGGACAGGTTGCTTTTTGTGCAGCCGGTAACCACCAGGGCCGGTAAAAGAGATATTATGAGAAACCTTTTCATTACATGGTAAATGCTTTTTGCCATTTCCTTATCTCCTCCTGTAGCTCTACATTTTTACTCTCCCCGCCTGTAATACCACGGCATAACCACCCGGGCCAAACCTTCAATCAGCGCTATAACCAACAGGCTGAGTAGAGAAATAACCATGATAGTAGCAAATACCCGGTCCGTTAAAAACGACTGGGAAGAACGGGTCATCAGTATCCCTAGGCCCTTGCTTGATCCAAGCCATTCCCCAATTACCGCTCCCATTACACTGTATGTCCCTGCGATGCGCAAACCCGAGAAAAAAAAGGGCATGGCAGCAGGTATTTTCACTATGCGAAAAACCTGGCTTCTGGTTGCCCCCCAAGCCGCCATAAGCCGCAGCATCTCGGGGTCAACCTGGCGGTAACCGTCTGCCAGGTTGACGGTTATCGGGAAGAAGCAGACCAGGGCAACCACAACAACTTTGGGGAGTAACCCGTAACCAAACCAGATAATAAAAAGAGGGGCAACGGCAATAATGGGTATGGTCTGCGAAATTACCAGCAACGGATAGACGGCTTTTCGTAAAAGGGTGGATAAATCAATGAGAGTAGCTGCAGTGATGCCGGCTGCTACAGCAACTATAAAACCCAACGCTGTTTCTGCAAGGGTTTGCAGGCTGTGCTGCAAAATTAGTTCTTTTGACTGCCAAAGGGATTGGACGATTTGTAAGGGGCTTGGCAATAGCCATTTTTCTATTGCCGCCTGCCGGACAAAGATTTCCCAAAACACAAGAAGCAAAAAGAGGGTCAGGCCCGGAAGCAAAACGGACAGCCATTGTTCTTTCCATCCTGCCCAAAAGCTAAATCTCCTATCTGTATTTGGCAAGTTTTTCATCCATGGAAACCCCTTCCGGACGATAATGAATTTTTATGTAGGTCATAACTTCGGAAGCCCCAGCTTCAACGCAGACCTCCTGGGCCTTTTTGACTATCTCAATCAAATGGTCCAGCTCCCCTTCCATAACTGTTTCCATAGCCCCGACTTCGTATTTGACGCCAGACTTTTGGACCACTTCGATAGCCTTATCAACGACAGCATAAACTTTATCATCTGCCACTTTAGGAAGCACCTGAAACCCTACATTGACCACTGGCATTACTTTCCCCCCTTTCAGGTATGATACAAGCCTCTCTTTCCATCGAAAAAATCTGTTTATATTAAATAAAAGTAAAAGCGCACTGCTGGGTTTATGCGTGCGCTTAATGCCATAATAGACGCCCCAAAAAACTCTCTGCCGGCGCAAAGCGCCGGCTTTAGCTTTCTTTATACGAATCACTGTACGAAATATAAACGCCGGTTTAATTTCAAGGCCAAAAAGGCTGCCGTAAGGCAGCCTTTTTATACTTAAAAAAACAAGCGTTGACCATGCAAAGCTATTCCCTACGCTGGCATTACCCAGATCAGGTTCAAGGGTCGGTACATTTTGGGTACCCTCTCAGCCGGGCTCTCCCGGCTCCCCTAATACAATATTATGTTTTGGATAAATAATTATTGAATTTATTATATCACCGGGAAAAACTTTTGTAAATTCTGCATCACATAGATATTAGATAAATTTTTGCCCGGCGTATTCTGGTTAATCGGGAAAATTCATCTGTTGCACATAATTATCCATAAATTCAGGCGCGTAAGAAAGCTCTACCGCATTTATTTTCTTCTGTACAGCCACTATTTCCTCCAAGGCCAGCTTGCTTGTCAGGCAAAGACGCGCCCCCTCTTTGGCCGTGTTCCCCACAAATGCAATGTGGCCCCCCAGGCCTGCCGGCAACAAGCCCAAAGTTTTCAATGACGCAGGTTTTAAATGATAACCAAAGGCGCCGGCAATATAAATCTTTTCCACTTCTCTAATATCGAATTCCAGGCGTTGAAAGAGGATTTCTATGGCCGCTGCGATGGCCGCTTTAGCCAGTTGAACCTGGCGGATATCTTTTTGTGTTAAAATTATTCCCGCTTCCGGGTCGACCAAAAATGCTTTCTGCCCCTGAAATTCGATTACCCGTTCCCCAAGAACCGGCGGTAAATCTGCTGTCCCGGCAAAACTTCCGCTGGATAAGATAACTTTCGACTTAACCAACTCAGCCACCAAATCCACCAGCCCGCTCCCACAAATGCCTTTTCTTGGCGCAGTACCGATTGACTTAACGATTACTTCTCCTTTTTCGTTAATCTTTACTTCAGATATGGCTCCATCCTCAGCTCTACAGCCGTGATGAATATTCATACCCTCCAAAGCCGGGCCGGCTGCCGAGGAAGTTGCTGCAAGTTTGCCTTTTACGTTCGCTACTATTTCACCGTTGGTACCGATATCGACAAACAACGAAGGGGCCGTTTCTTTATGGTAATCAATGGCTATCATGCCTGCCAAAATATCAGCGCCTACAAATGCTGACAAGGAAGGCAGCAGGCTGACTACCGCATCGGACGCTATTTTGATGCCGAGTTCGGCAGCTTTGTATTCCCTGTAGTCTATGAATACGGGATTATAAGGCGCCCGGGCCAAAGGTATGGGGTCAATGCCCACCAGTAAATGCAGCATAGTGGTATTTGCCGCTACAGTCATGTGTAGAATATCACTTGGATCCACCTTTGTCTTAGCAACCAGTTCCCCGATTAATCGGTTTATGCCATCAATAACGGCGCTCTGCAGCTTTTTTGTGTTTTCTTCTGACTGATGAGCAAAAGTGATACGTGTTATTACGTCTCCGCCATATTGAGTCTGCGGGTTCAGGCAGGAAGCAACACCTATTTCTTTTCCCCCGTTTTTTAGGTCGACCAGGGAAGCCACGATACTGGTTGTGCCAATATCTATTGCCACTCCATAGATAGTTTCTTTATAAGCCACTCGGGATAATATCGGCGGATCAAAGGGATAATTACTTGCCTGCCCAGCATCAACGGTATGAAACGCCTGTTTTTCTTCCAGCCAGATTTCTACATCGCCCATTACCCTGGCCTGGCAGGCAAGCCGCCATCCGGAACCAACTTTTGGCCCCAGAATCCTTGTTTCCGTTTCGGTGGGTGCGGAGAGCCTTCCTTTATACCGGACCCGGCACTTTCCACAGGTACCTTTACCGTTACATGGACCCTCCAAAGGTATGTTATTTTGTAGCGCCGCTTCCAGAACAGAAATACCGGCGGGGATTTTTACTGACAATTTTAAAGGATGAAAGGTTATCTCATAAAGGTTTTTATTCACAGCCATTTCTCCTGCCCCTTCTTCCGGTTAACCCGGTTGTATTTTTGTTATTCTTCCGATTGCTTGCTCTTCTCTGATAATAATTCCGCAAGTTCCTCCGGAGTCTCCACTAAATAATCAGGAAAAACTTCTTTGAGTTTTTGAGCTCCGTGCCATCCCCATGCAACTCCGACGGTACTGGCACCGCCCTCTCTACCTTCGATGATGTCTCCTCGGGTATCTCCCACGTAAAAAGCGGGTAATTCTGGATGTTTTTTAATAGTGGATTGTATCTTTTTTATTTTGCTTTTTTCCTTTTCGGCCCCGAGTACCTCCTTAAAACAACTGATACCGTGCTTACCCAGTACCTTTACGGGGACGCTGGATATGTTGGAGGTGATGATATAAATAGTATTTTGTTCGGCTATTCTCTCTAATGCCTGTCCCATGCCGGGGAAGAGCCGGATTTTGTCTAAATATCCTTTGGCCAGTTCTTCATAGCGAACCAGAATTTTATTTATAGTAACGGCATCTACACCAAAACGGGCTAACGTTTCATAAACATTGCCGTCAAAAAGAGCCAGCGCATCCTCCTGACTTTTCAACCCAAGAAAGCCGTTTTCCCGGCAAGCCCTAATAAAATTGTTGGTAAACTGTGCAAGGGAGTCTACAATGACCCCGTCATAATCAAACATCACCAAAGCCATCTCCAAAGCGCCTCCCGGTTTGTTTTATGAACATAAATAATTATACCATTTTTATGTCCTGGCTAAAAACTGAAAAAAGATCCCCTTACTCAGTAGAGGAAGGGGAATGACAAGAAGAAAAGGAGCTAAGTAGGGTTCTAGATAGCAAAAATTTGTTTTTTAGAATTCAAATTTACCTGCACGGAATGCGCCAAGGTAATTGCAACAGAAATCGTCTCTTCCGGCCAAAGCTTCAGCAGCAATAAGACCGGCCATCATTTGCTTGTCCAGCGGGTTGATAATCAGACCGTCAAGTCCCTTGGCAATAGCCATTATGGCAAAGGCCTGGTTCAGGAATTTACGGTTAGGCAAACCGTAGGAAATGTTTGACAACCCGCACATGGTATGAACTCCTTTAAACCTGGTCATAATAGCTTCTACGGCGTTGAGAAATTCAATGCCAAAATTGCTGTTGGTTCCTATCGGTTGAACCAATGGGTCTACATAAATGTTGTCTATAGGAATGTTGTTTTTAACCAGACCGTTAATCAGTTCGTCGGCAATTTTCAGCCTGTCTTCTGTAGTTTCAGGCATACCGCCATCACTCATACACAAAGCTACTACCTTGTAATCGGTACCGGCGATAATCGGCAATAATGCATCATAACGCTCTTTCTCCAGCGATATGGAATTTATCATCGGGGTTCCTTTGTGCACGGCAAGAGCCGCTTCAATAGCCTTCGGGTCAGGGCTGTCAATACAGCAAGGCCCGTCTACCACTTCCTGAACATTTTTAACCAGCCACTGCAGGTATTCAGGCTCTTTGCCCACAAAGATACCGGCATTAACATCTATATAGTTTGCGCCTGCTTCATGTTGTTCTTTGGCAATCTGCTTAATATAATCCGCATTTTGAGTCTCAATAGCTTCTTTAATAGGTTTGCGGCTGGCATTGATGAGTTCTCCCACTACTATCATTGACCGATTCCTCCTGTGTGTAAGTTTTTATAAATGTGCTGGTCGTGCCATTATTCCTTATGCCGATGCCAATTCACGGGCTTTTTCAACAGCTCCTGGCGCATCTTCAGCATAACCGTCGGCTCCAATTTTATTGGCAAACTCCTGGGTGACAGGCGCCCCTCCAACCATAGTCTTAATGTCCAGGCCCTGAGCCTTGACAGCCTTGATAACTTCTTCCATACCGGGCATCGTAGTAGTAAGAAGAGCCGACATACAAATAACGTTGGCGTTCTTTTCTTTGGCAGTCTTCACAAACTTCTCTGTGTCAACGTCAACACCCAAATCAATTACGTCAAATCCAGCACCTTCCATCATCATAGCCACCAGGTTCTTGCCGATATCGTGCAGGTCACCTTTAACTGTACCTATGACAATGGTCCCCGCGGATTTGGCCGCTGATTGAGCAAGGAGGGGTTTTAATTCGTCCAAACCGGCCTTCATAGCCTGCGCAGACCTCAGCATCTCCGGAACAAATAGCTCTCCTTCGCTGAAAAGGCGGCCCACTTCATCCATAGCTGCAATCAAGCCGTCATTTAAAATGGTTGACACATCAGTCCCGTTGGCCAGTTCATGCTTAACCAGCTCAACAACCTTTGCATTATTAAAATCAATTACTGCCTGATAAATATCCTTAATGCTCATGTTTATCGCTCCTTATTTTTAAAAATTTACGGTGAAATACCTGGCAAACAATAGGTTTTACTCATACCAACGGGCGTCGCCTGCTACTATGCCCGGGAAATGAGCCCGGATTTTTTCATCCAGTTCTGCCGGGAACCGGGCCGGGTTTTCCTTGGTCAATATTTTCTTAGCTTCCTTCAGTGCACGGGCATGAGCATCCGGACGGCCCATATCTTCCCAACGACCTCTGGGGTCACGGTTGGCAACTTTGGGCAGTACAGCAGTGGTACGCATATTGGCCATAGTGTGCTCAAGATCCATGTAAGAACCTCCCGGACCTACCTGCTTGATCAGGTCGAGAGCCATGTTTTCTTCGCTAAATTCCATGCCTCTCTTGATACGTTTGAGCATGAGAGCAATTTCGTTGTCAATTACAGCCTTGGCAAAATCAAAGGCCATCAGGCTGCCCAGCAGTCCGCCCATATTAAAGAGGTCTGCTCCGGCACAAAGGGCTGCGGTGGTATTAATACCGGTCTCATAACCGGACTGGGCATCATTTACATGGGAATTAGTTAAGCCAATATAACCACCGGATGGTACGTTATAAAACCTGGCCATTTCGGTGTGAGCCATCTGCAGAATGCCTGTTTCTACAGCGCCGGGAGCATAGTTTCCTGTACGCATGTCTGCAACAGTGGACAATACGGCATAAATCATTGGAGCTCCTGGACGGATAAGCTGAATCAGGGTAGCCAAAGCCAGGAATTCTGCATTACCCAGAACCAAGGTTCCCATCATTGTCATCGGTGAGGTCATCCCAGCGTTCGGAACTATCGTACCGTATACAGGAAGGCCCATTTCAGTTAGGTATATTACAGCCTCCGTTGATTCCACATCCATAGTCAACGGAGATACTACCGGACAATAGTGATGGTTAATAAAGGGGCGCTCCATATAAGCTTCCTTGCTGCCGGCTATCAGGTAACCCAGTTCTAAAACCTGCTCAAGGTCTGCAATACTCGGAGTGTTGCTACGAACAGGTTTCTTGCAGTTCTTCAATGCCGGGTAGAAACGGGATAAACTGAACTGGCCTTTAGGAGCATCTTCAGCCAGAGTGGAAATAGAAAATACGTCAAAGCCAGGCAGTTCGTTAATCAGATAAGCTATGTTGGCTATGTCGGCAGAAGTTGCGCGCCTTTCTTCCCCGGTAATGGGGTCTATGATGTTCGGAGCAGAGCTTCCTGTTACCACCACCGGCCTGTCCCCAGGCAAGGTAACATCATACTGCGGGTCTTGAGCTGTAAAGGTATAAGTAGGGACAAAAGACTTTCGACATTCTTCAACGATTTTGCGCGGAATTTTCACCAGGGTTGTCTGGTTGTCCACTTCGCACCCGTGTTTGGCAAAAATTTCGCGCGCCTTTTTGTTGCGGACCAAAAGACCAACATTTTCGAGGATCTCCAGAGAAGCCTCGTGAATCCGCACACGTTGTTCATCTGTAAAAAACCTGGTAAATTGTTGCATGATGTAACACTCCCTTTTAGTTATGATTTTGTGTTCCCGGCAATAGGCCCTTTCCAGGCGGATTGATTAAATGCTATTAGCAATTTCCAGGAGCACATCCCAGTTTTTCCGAATCCAGTTCATTAACTTAACCTGGTGCTGCAAATAGGTCAGGTATTCAAACACGTTCAGCTCGCCTAAATTACTGTAATAATCCCTAAGAGCCCAGAAAATTAAATACATATTACCGGCTGCCAACATAGTGGGTAAATGTTTCTTTTCCACTTCGTTGAGAGGCTCTAACCCGCCAAGCTCTTTGAGTTTGTTCTGATAGGCTTTCAAGAATATGGCACTCTGGTCAAGCATCATTGTCCCGTCTGTTTCATCTATCCACGAACTACAGCAATAAACCAGACCCAACCCGATATCAAACAGCCTCAGATCTATCTTGGACCAGTCGAAATCGAAAATACCTACGGCTTTATTGTTAGCATATTTCAGGTTTCCCGGATGGAAATCGCAGTGGATGGGATTCATGGGCATTTTGGCCAATTCTTCGGCCGGTATTTTTATCCGATCTATCTCTTCCAAAATAGAGTCAAGGTTTTTCAGGAAATATTCAGTAAACTTATCTTTCCAGTCAGTTTCCGCGTATTCCTTGAATTTGGCTTTCAAAGTGGGAATGAGTTCCAGAATTTTTGGCTCCACTCTTTCCAAACCTTTGGGATCAAATCCCCTGGCCGCATTATGGAACGTGGCCAGTATCTCTGCTATGCTGGCAAATTCCTCATCCGTAAGCACGTTTTCAACCCAGGTATACTTGTCTTCGCCCGGAAGGAATTCGTAAACAGCAAAATACCGCTCTTCAGCTTTTTCCCCGGTTCCAATAATCTTCTTCAGAAAACTTCTGCCGTCTTTTGTCCGGTAGATTCCGGCAGCCATATCCAAACCGTTTGCCTTAACAAAGTCAAGCAGGGAATGTTCAAACATAATTTCCTTTTCAGTTACACCCTTTTTGTAAAGCCTCACAAAAAACTCCTGCTTTTGCCCGTCCTTCTCGGTATAGATCCCAAAACTCCTGTTCACATACCCGCCGAAAATTTCATAAAGCTCTGTAACCTTGCCAATGTCATAATGAGCAACGACTTCTGAAATTATGGACCAGATAAAGGCCTGGTCCAGGGCTTTATATAGCTCTTCGGACCTTTTTTTGTTCTCTTCGCTCTCTATATACAAGCCAAAAATCCTGTCGGTTGTCAGTTCGGGAAATTGCTGCATTTTTGATGTGTCCATTCATATCCTCCTTTTCCCCTGTCATTAGTTCGCCCCAAAATAAGTTGACGATAATTTTCCCCATTTTTCCCCCTTTCAAAATTTTTTGACAATTTCTTGTTGCTTGTCCCGCTTGTTCCTTTCTTTATTAAAATTATCTGATAAAAAGTTTTCAAATCCCATAGATGATATTGTGCAGAATATGTAACATCTTGCGTTTTCGAGTAGAATATTGCTAACAACTCTAGCAAGCATAAAAAAATAAAGCTTTGTCCCTTTAAAAGGCAAAAACTTCAGGATAGGTATTGTTGTTTTGCCAGTGTAACATGAATCTGTTTAATTAAGGCATTTGATTATAGCATTGGCAATTTGCTTCTCCGTCTCTACAAAGGCAAATTCCCCTTTTCCCCGGTTGGAAAGTAGTTTGACTTTGTCCGGGTTAGCCGGCGGGAAACCAATAACATTTAGTTTGTCATACTTTGCTGCCATGTCCAGGGGATTACCTCCTGTATTCCAAGAGCCGTCTGTCAGTATTAAGCCCTTTTTCTCGGCAAAATCACTAACCTGCTTCAATCCTTCCTCCAATGCAAGACGTACATTAGTATCCCCCTGCAGTTTCAGGTCAAACAACTGTTCCACGACTTTTTCCGGTCCAGTCATATGGTTTATCGCTTTAAGAACTTTTACTTTATTGCTAAATGCCAAAACTGAAAAATCCGTTTTAAAATGATAAGCTATTGTTGCCGCTGTAATAGCAGCCAAAACAATTTTTAAGCCCCTCATCGAGTAACTGTGATCAATCATAATCACAAAAGCGCTTTTTTCTCTCAGCCGGTTATATGTAGCGAGGTTGTCCAGGATTCCCCGTTCCGGTTCATCCATGAAGTATTCCAGGCTGCGGTCCAAATCTATTTCACCGGTCTCCGGGAAGCCCTTAACAATCTTCAGTTTCCCGGACCTATATCCCGTATCGGCAATTTGCTTTGCCGTCTTGGTAATTATGCGGGAAGCAAATTTTACCGCTAAAGCCCGAACCCGAGGTTTCAGCATGTCAAAAACTTTGGCAAAATCATCCAGCGAATTGGCGGTTTCAACAAATTCCTGCAAATCTCCCGGATGCGTATTTAAATACTGGGCAATCCGGTAATGATACGGCCCTTCGCGGTACCCTGCCAAAGAAACTTTTTCTACTATACCAGGTTCCTTTTTTTTAACTCTTTTTCCCCATTTATAGCCGGAGGTCCGTTATGCGAACTTACCGCACCTACATTGCCTTCATTTAATTCCTTAAGGTTACTTACGTCTGCCCTTAAATCTTCCCAAATAGCTTCAATTATTTTATCCACCGTTTTCGTAGTAATCTCGTTGAGCCAAATTTTATTGCCCAGAGCCATACGGGCAGCAGTTAGTATATTTTCATCAATAAAAGTATCCAACTTCTGCAGGCTGTTAAATATATCAACTATATCAATGGCCGCTCTGACTGAAGCACCCATCTTTATATCAGGGTGTTCCCGCGTTTTCCTGACAAATTTAACAGCCAACTCAATAATCCTTTGATCTGTACAGCCGGTCTTTCGTTTAACAATAATTTCTTCCTCTTGTTGGGGCTGGTATTCCATTTTTATCAGGCAGATCCGGTCCATGAAGGCCCGACTTACCCGCACAGTACCTACATCATCGTAAGGGTTTTGGGAAGCAACAACCGTAAATCTGTCAGCGGCTTTAACAGTGCCGTACCTTGGAATAAAAAGCTCCCCTTCTTCCATGGGAGTAATGAGTACATTAGACACATCGGCCGGCATCCGGTTAAACTCCTCTATATACAGGATTCCTCCTTCCTCCATGGCTTTGGTAAGAGGTCCTTTTTCAAAGTATTCCGGCCGGTAATCATCGGCCATCACTTTGGCCGGGTTAAAATGGCCAACCAGCTTTCCCGGCGTTAAATCAATATTCCCTTCTATTATGTAAAAGGGCATTTTAGCTTCCCTGGCAATGTTGCGTAATATAGTAGATTTTGAGGTCCCCGGCGGCCCTTCCAACAAGATATGTTTACCTGCATCAATAGCAGAAAGAATGGCTTTCAGCTCACGGTTCCGCCCTACTACTGTCTTCACCAAATTAGTATAAATTTTAAGCACCCTTATTACACTCCTGTCTTCCAATCGCTTTATCGGCTATATTAACAGCAATCCAAGCAAATGCACATATTCTTTAGGCGGCCATTCAATAGGCACACCGGCTTCCCTGGCCAGCTTGGTTATATCAATCCCAAGTCCTTCCGGGCTAGGGCGGGCCTTTCTGGGGTGACGGCACGACTCTCCGGGGGGTGCGCATTTTTCACATAGTTTGCAACCGCCTACAACCAGCCCTATAGCCTGATATTCGCCGCGCTTAAAGGCGGCTGCTTCAAGGTTGTGTACTATTTCAGCCAGTTTAAGTTCTGCGGCATAGTCCTTCCTGTATTCTTCTATATCAGAAATTCTTTCCCGGTAAACAATAAGAAATGCCTTGCTGTAATCACTCAAGGCTTCTGTAAATTCTTGAACGCTCGGAATAAAGGGAGGGCAAACTTTACAGACACCGTAGTGTCTGCACAATGGCATCTGGCATTTTAACCGGATGCTCTGTTTGGGTTTTATGTGTTTAATGTTTAATTCCAGAAGGTTTCCTCCGCAATTATTGGCAATATCTTTAAGATAATTAAATAAGTCGTTCCCGCTTTCCAAAGACATCACCCCTAAAAAATTTCTTTATAAAACATCGCTTTTTGCCAAAGCAAAAAGCGCTTTCATATTCTTCTAAATTTTAACGTGTTCCGCCACCCAGTCAACAGCGGCTTTACCATCATACCCGTAACCGTCGGCGCCTATTTCTTCGGCAAATTGCTTCGTTACCGGCCCCCCACCGACAAGAACTTTTACTTTATCCCTTAACCCGACTCTCTTTAATTCGTTAATTGTATCGAGCATGGACGGCATTGTTGTTGTCAGCAGTGCCGACATGGCCAAAACATGCGGTTTATGTTTCCGTACAGCCCAAACAAAATCCTCAACGGGTACATCTATCCCCAGGTTAATAACCTCATACCCTTTAGCTGTCAAAAACATACTGACCAGGTTTTTCCCGATATCATGTAGATCGCCGGCTACTGTTCCGATGAGAATCTTAACCGTCTTTTCCTGTTTCGGTGAATAAACAAGTTTCTGCTGCAACAGGCGAATAGCTCCATGCATAGCCCGGGCAGATTTCATAACCTCAGGAATAAATATCTCACTTCCCCTGAACTGCTGGCCCACTTCTTCCATAGAGGGAATCAATGCTTCATTAAGAATTTGTTCGGGCGAGACGCCCTCCTCCAGAGCCATGGCGGTCAGGCGCCGAATTTCCGCCGTATCTCCTGTTTTAAGGGCATAAGCTATCTGCGCAAGATACAAATTCCTCTCTTCCTTTCTGTCTTACATCAACTGCTTCTTATAAGCGGACGGGGTGATTCCTTCTTTTTTCTTGAAGACCCGGCAAAAATACCCGGGGTCGTTGTAACCGATTTTTTCAGCAATATCTATTATAGTGAAACGGGGATTGGACAACATTTTCTTGGCCTCTTCCATGCGCACCCTGGTCAAATATTCCATAATGGTGCAATTCAACTGTTCCTTAAAGATGTGGCTGAGATGATACGAGCTGATAAAACAAGCCTGGGCAATATCGTTGAGACTTAGGTTGCGGTCATAATTTTTCCGGATAAATTCCGTTGCCCTTTCTATTACCTCAAGGTGTTTTAGGTTGACATTACCATAAATAATGTCCATTATACTATCCAGAGCTTTGAAAATCCAGTTGGACAGCTCGTCTACCCGCTCATTCCGGGAAAATTCATCGAGATAACGGTAGTTCAAATCGAGCAGCTTATCCGGGTCTGCGCCCGCTTCCGCCGCAGCCCGGGAAATAGTAACCATTAATTCCAGGATACGGACCTTAAAAACACGCGGTTTAGCCACAAATTTTTCGACCAGGTCGGAAACTAACCAGTTCAACAGGTTCATAGCATTTTCTTTGTCGCCAAGTCGCACCGCCGCCATTAATTCTTTTTCCTTCTGCAGCATAGAGTGGCCATAAATGCGGCCTTCCACTTCGACAAGTTTTTGTTCCAACTCTTTGCGCTGGCGAATTTCATCGTTTAACTGCGCCTGCCGGCGAGCGATTTCCTTACGCTGCTGTACCGCCACGTTACTACTTTGCATAACATGGTTAGCCACAACAAATAACAGGTCAGCTGCGGCTTGTACCTTGCGGCCGGATAGCACCTCCAACTCCCCGGCTGCCTTTATTAATTCGCCTTGTTTTACGTTTAATCCGGCGGTCATCTCTGAAATTTCTTCCCAAAAGAAGTCTTCCGGTTCCCACATTAGTACTTGCCCACAAATAATGGAACCTAAAAGTGTACCTTCAATCACAATGGGGGCCGCAAAAGCTACCAATCCGGCATGGCACCGAAAAATATAAGGTTCCCCGAACTGGGCCGCCTGCAAGCCGGCCCTTGCATAAGACCCCCTGCATTTATTACAACCGACAGGGTCACCCTTAATAATCCTACAAAATGTACAATCCTTTTCAGAGTTTGCTGGGAGCAGCGTCCGGCCGTCCCTGTCCACTATAATTGCATTAAGTCCGGTAGCCGCAGTAAAGGATGATAAAATTCTCAATAAAACGTCTTCCGATACATGATGCAATAAATCCATAAGTCCGCTCATAATTTTCCCTCCCGCGACCTATGTCGTTATTAGGTTTTTCCGCCCCAACGTTTCACGGAATCAGTCTCTATGCCTAACAGGTCCAACGCCCTTCCAACAGTCTGGTTTACTATATCGTCAATCGTTGCCGGCGCCGCGTAAAAAGCAGGTACAGGCGGCATAATTGTAACCCCAATCCTGGCTAGCTTTAACATATTTTCCAGATGAATCGGATTCAACGGAGTTTCCCTGGTTATCAGCACCAGGGGCCTCTTTTCTTTGAGAGCAACATCGGCTGCCCTAACAATCAGCCCGTCGGTATAACCATTGGCTATGCCGGACAGTGTCTTCATACTGCAAGGGGCAATAACCATACCGTCCCACTTAAAGGAACCGCTAGAAAGAGGCGCTGCCAGATCATCTTCGTTATAACAATAGGTGGCCAGTTTTTCAACCTCTTTCACTGTATACCTGGTTTCTGTTTCTATTGTGGTCCTTGCCCATTTACTAATGATAAGGTGGGTTTCAAAGGCCTTCTTTTTAATTTCTTCCATTATTTTTATTCCATAAATAGCGCCTGAAGCGCCGGTAATAGCAACAACCAATTTCAATTTTTCCTTCCCCTCTCTTTCTTTGCTCAAGCCCTGGCTTGTTATGCTCCTACCATGGCATAAATCGCCAGATATTGTTAACCTAGTATACAATATGCTTTGGAGCATTTGCAAGCCTTTTCATTGCAGGGGAAAGTCATTACCCGAATAACCGGGGGAACAATTAATTTATCAATTGCATTGTTTCCGACGCTATCATTAATTCTTCATTCGTAGGAATCACCAGTACTCTTACCCTCGAACCCGATGTTGATATATCCGCTTCCCGGCCCCGGACCATATTTTTCTCCGGATCGACCCATAGATACAGGTAATCCAGTCCCTGACAGATGGCTGCTCTTATCTCGGGCGAATTCTCTCCTAAACCGGCAGTGAAAATAAGTACATCAAGGCCGTTTAGTTCAGCTGCATAAGCGCCGATATATTTTTTTACCCTGTGTACAAACAAATCAATAGCCAGCTTGGCCCGTTTATTCCCTTCAGCAGCAGCCTTTTCCAGGTCACGGAAGTCGCTGCTTAAGCCGGAAACCCCCAGCACACCGCCCATGTGGTTAAGAATTTTGTTGATTTGTGCCGGAGACAAATTGTCTTTCTCCATTAAATACGTGATAATGGCCGGGTCAAGGTCTCCGCTTCTTGTGCCCATTGTAAGACCTTCCAGCGGGGTAAAACCCATACTGGTATCTATCGAACATCCGCCCAGAATGGCAGTTATACTGGAACCACTCCCTAAATGGCAGGATATAATTTTAAGTTCCTGTAGCGGTCTGCTTAACAATGCTTCGGCCCGTTGGGCCACATATTTATGGGATGTCCCGTGAAATCCATACCTGCGGATTCCGTATTCCTCGTAATATCTATAAGGCAAGCCATACATGTACGCATGGGGCGGTATTGTGTGATGAAAGCTGGTATCGAATACTGCCACCTGCCTGATGCCGGGGAGAAGTCTTTCACATGCCTCTATACCCAGCAGATTCGCCGGGTTATGAAGGGGCGCCAGTTCGGCAAGCCGCCTGATTCCCTCCTTGGCAGCATCATCCACCAGGACCGGTCCCTTGAATATCTCTCCTCCGTGTACTACACGGTGTCCAACTGCGTCAATTTCCTTAATGTTGTTTATCACTCCATGCCCGGCATGGGTCAATGCATCAAAAATAATCTCCAGGGCCATACCGTGATGTTTAATCTCCCGCTCCACCCTATAAGGTTCCCGGTCTGCAGGGTAATGGGTCAGGCGGGACCCCGGAATACCGATTCGCTCTACCAGCCCTTTTGCTATTGCCTGTCTTTCTTTCATGTCGAACAGTTGGTATTTTAATGATGAGCTACCGGAATTAATTACCAAAACCTTCATGCTTCATCTTCCTTCTGCTTATTTAAGGCGGCCACACAACCGAAGGGCTGTGTGGCCCCCGTTATACAATCTCCAGCAAATCACCGTTCCTTAGGGAAGCAGCGTTTGCCTCATCTACGTCAAGGTGCATTTCCAGCCTGTAGTTTTCATTAACCCTGGCCAGCACCTCTGTGAATATTATCCCTCTTGGGCCGGAACATTTTACATTGACCCGGTCGCCATCTTTTAAACCGAAAATTTCGGCATCGGCAGGATGCAAATGGATATGCCGGGCAGCAATGATACAGCCTTCCGGCAAGGTTACTGATCCCACCGGCCCTACCACCGTTATAGGCGCCGAGCCCTCCAGGTCCCCTGAATCCCTGATAGGCGCTTTTACGCCTAACTTGAAACAGTCAGAAATTGAAATTTCTACCTGCGTTTTCTTTCTTACGGGACCCAAAACGCGGACTTTTTCTATGACTCCCTTGGGACCCACCAGGGTAACCATCTGTTCACTTACAAACTGACCGGGTTGTGAAAGATCCCTCAACTTGGTCAACTGTGCGCCCTTACCAAATAGCGTTGCCAGGTCTTCTGCCGAAATATGCACATGGCGGTTGGAAATACCCAATGGGATTTTTTTATTCCTGTGATCGGCAGGCGCAACTTTAGCCATTTGCTGTAACTGGCTGATAACCTGTTCTGTTATGATTGAAACCAGTTCTTCCCTGTCCAACGGTTCCCACCTGCCCTATCAGCCGGTAGCCTTGCATTGAAGTTGGGTCAAAACCGCCTTGACCACATCGGCAATATCTTCTGAGGTGAACCGCCCCGCATTGGAAAGCTGAGCTGTTCCAGGCGCTGCCTGCCGCAAGCCGTAAGCTTGTCTTTTAATATTGATAAGGTGCAGCGGAGTGACGTTGTCTGACGTGCTGCTACCTCCCCAGGACCCACATCCCAAGGTCAGGGAAGGAGCCAACCCTGTTGTATAGCCAATGCCTCCCAGTGCCGACGGAGTATTGACCAGAATACGGAACACCGGTTTACGAATAAATTCCCGCGCTACTTGTTCATCCTGAGTATGAATCACAAAACTGTGCCCAATACCTCCCAGTTTCAGCAGTTCAATGCTCAGGAGGCAGGCATCATGCCAATCTTTAACAGTATAAAAAGCCAGCACAGTTGTAAGTTTTTCATAGGATAGCGGATAATCAGGTCCATACCCATCCAATGGGGCAATCAAAATACGAGTTCCAACAGGGATTTTAATACCTGCCTTTTCGGCAATAACCTGAGCGCTCTTGCCTACCATAGCCGCATTCATGCCGCCCCGGGGAGTCATAACCACCCTGCTGACAGCCTCTATTTCTTCTTTGTTCAGGAAATAAGCGCCTTGAGCCTTTAATTCGGCTATTACCTGGTCTTTGATGGGCTCATCCACAATTATGGCCTGTTCAGAAGCACAGATTACGCCGTTATCGAAAGTTTTACTCCTGATGATGTCAGCGACCGCTTGCTTAACATCTGCCGTACGCTCAATAAACGCAGGCACATTACCGGGCCCTACACCATAAGCAGGCTTGCCTGAACTATAAGCCGCTTTAACCATGGCGGACCCGCCGGTTGCCAGAATCATCGCTATATCATCATGGCGCATCAGCTCTTGTGTAGCAGCCATGGTGGTTTTGGTCAGGCAGCCGATAATCCCTTCGGGAGCGCCGGCCTTGACTGCCGCCTCATGCATGACCTGGGCAGCCGCATAAGTACACCGGGCAGCGTTCGGATGGGGAGAAAAGACAATAGCATTGCCGGCTTTAACAGATATCAGAGCCTTATATATGGTGGTGGAAGTCGGGTTTGTAGAGGGAATAATCCCCATGATTACACCAACAGGCGCAGCTATTTCCACTATCTTTTTATCGGGGTCTTCCTTAAGCACCCCTACTGTTTTCATGTCTTTTATATATTCATAGACATTAGTTGATGCAAAAATATTTTTAGTTACCTTATCCTCAAAAACCCCAAACTTGGTTTCATCCACTGCCATCTTGGCCAACCACTCGGCATTGGCTTTGCCTGCTTCCGCCATAGCAGCCACAATACGGTTAATTTTCTCTTCGGAAAATTCGGCCAGAATCTCCTGGGCAGCTTTGGCTTTGCGGGCAATGTCCCTTGCTTCCTGGATAGAAATAAGATCATAATCAAAGGCCATTTCCAAGTTTTGCCTCCTTTCCTGGGTTTTCTCTGGGTAAAATTATGCATTTTCTAATTTTTCTTGGCACGTACAATTTCAGCTATTAATTTTTCTTTGTTGGCTCTGGATATTTGCCTGCCTTTAATGGCAATACCTTCTGTTCGCCTGGCTAACCTGCGCAGTTCTTCTACTGACATAGACTTTAAGTGCTCTAAACCGGGAGGTAACTGCGCCTGTTCGTCTGAAACTGTCATGCCGCTATTTCCCAAATTTTCCGGTGCCCTTGACTGAATATTTCCCGGCCCTTCTTCTTCCAGAGCCTCATTATTAATGCCTTCATTAATGCCTTCTTTTTCTGTATATTCTTCCGGGGACACCGGACCCGGGCCATTACCGCCTGAATCCGGACTGCCATCACCTGGATTGAGAGGTCCTTCTTCCGAATCCCTGTGTTTAATCAGGAGCCGTGGGTCAGCAAGAGGCCTGGGAATTACATGCGCGCTAAAAACTGTGTTTATTTTGGCGGCAGCAGCAGCGCCAGCCGTCACAGAAGCTTGGACTGCTGCCACCTCTCCGTATATGGCAATCATAATCCGGCCGCTTTTTACAATTTCGTAGTTAATAAGTTCGACAGCAGCCGTCTTCAGCGCCACGTCAGCTGCCTCGATAGCGGCAACCAGTCCGTAAGTTTCAATCATTCCCAAAGCTTTTTGATTCATTTCCCAAATCTCCCGGCAAGATTATTTTTTTATGGAGGGAAGGATAAACTCTACATCTCCGTGAGGTCTTGGGATTACGTGTACTGAAATAAGTTCGCCAACCCGCTGCGCAGCAGCAGCGCCAGCATCGGTAGCAGCCTTTACGGCGCCTACGTCGCCTCTTACCATAACAGTAACCAATCCGCCGCCGACATGCTCCTTACCGATTAAAGTTACGTTAGCAGCCTTGACCATAGCGTCTGCAGCCTCTATTGCTGCAACCAGGCCTTTTGTTTCAATCATTCCTAATGCATTTGTCATAATTCATAACCCTCCTGATTAATTTAGTTTTTTGTTTCCTATATTTTAATCAATGATGTTCCATGGACTCCGGTCCTTCGCATTAAAGGAATGCGGGCCACGGGGTGGTAACATAAAAGAATTTGCATCTATCCGGAGTAGAGAAGGTGACGGAAGTCCCTTCCGGGATATAGAACACATCCCCGGCCTGGCCCCTGTACGTTTTACCGTTCACTGTAATATCCAGGGTGCCCTCAATCACATAATCCATTTCATTATAGGTTAGCGTCCAATCAAAAGCCGATTCTTCCATTTCCATAAACCCTGCAGCCAGGTGGGGACTCAATTCACGGGTCATGGTCTCCCGAATGCCTACTTTGAGGTTCGGATTACCCGCATCAAAAGGTTCCATTTTTACAGAATTGCCTTTTACCAGTACAACACCGGAACCATCAACCTCTCTGACCAGATTCGGTTCCTTTGGCACACCGGGCAAAGAATCCAGCACTTTTTTCACAATTTCAGCAATCAGATGCGGAGGAATGTCTTCTATTTTTGTAACAGAACTGACAGTATGCTTCTTGGTGTCCAAAGCTTCATTTGTTGTCGAAACCTGCCCGTTTATGCCAGAAGATGGTTGTTCAGGAGGCGTCTCATAACTGATTGTAATTTTCATTTCTTTGGCCAGGTCTTTGGCCGAAGGTGTAATAATGGTGCCCGGTTCAACATACAGCACCGCCTGCCCTGAAGCGGAAAGTTTTTTGACATCCGCAGCAGTAATGAGTTTTTTCACCTTTTCACCTCCCTTTCGATATTTTTAAACCTCAGTGCAAAATCTCCGCATATTTTATCAATAAAGGTGTGATTTAAGGTTGGGGTGCGGCGAAGGGATAACTATCTGATTAACCAACAACCCTTTCTCTGCAGCGGTAGCCGCACCGGTTGAAACGGACGTCTTAACGGCGCCCACATCCCCGGTAAGGGTGACAAAAGACTTACCGCCGATAGCCAGCCCCAAACGAATTTCCAGTAAATCAACTTCAGCAGCTTTCACTGCCGTATCGGCAGCCACTATCAGCGAAGCCAGCGAAAAGGTTTCGATTATGCCTAAAGCCCTGATTTCTTTTACCTGGGCCGTGCCGTTTATAGCAGGAATCACGGACGGGTGAACATTCGGCAGTACAAATTCATCAACAACGGAAGCTGAGCCCTGGTTTATACCTGCTTTAACGGAGCTTTGCACAGCAGCCACATCACCCCAGACCAGAACTACATATTTACCCGGACAAACAGTCCGGCAGACAAGGGGCTCTACCTGTGCTGCCTTAAACATAATGTCTGCTGCTTCTATTCCTTTGGCAATGCTGTTAAACTCAACTAAACCAATGGCCCGGATCATGATTCACCACCTCTCTCCCCATCCGATTCGATCTCTACATAGTCCTTTATCGCTGTTACAGTACCGTTAATGCTGGCGTGAACATTTGCGCCCAGGGCGCTTTCCGGTATTGCGGCTACTAAATCTCCTTTTTGCACTTTTTGACCTACATGCACCACCGGGATACCTGGCGCGCCAATGTGTTGCCGCAAAGGAATACGGACTAGTCTGGGAACATAAGTTTCCTCAGAGAGCGGGGCCGGTTGGTCGTATGCAGTTAACCCAAGCCTTGCTATCAGCCGTTTGGACGGTATTTTCCGGTATTCACGAACAATGGAGACATTGGTGGAGTTATCTGATGAGGCCCATTTTATACCCTGTTTGCCAAGTTCTCTTTTGATTGCCGCGTTTACCTGCCTGGGAGAAAGCTGCATAGGGCATCCATATAATTCACATGCTCCACATTCACAGCAGAGTAACGCCGTTTTCGTGTCTTCATTTGGCCTCATCCAGGCAAGTCCCCGCATAATTTTATGTGGGGATAACCGGTGTCCCAGCAAATGACGTGGGCAAACCTCGGTACACATGGAACATTGAATACATACTGACCTGGATCTCCTTACGACCGTTTCCCATGGCAGGCTTTTACTGACTATCAATTTATGGTCTGCCGGCAGAACTATCAAGCCTTTGGTAACCTTAGTTACGGGCTGAGAAACATCAGGCACAACCGGTCCCATCATGGGCCCCCCGTCAATGACAGCTTTATTCTGCATATCTTTTACTCCAGCCAGGGCCAACGCTTCGGAAATGCTTGTTCCGATGGGAAGTTTCAGAGTAACAGGCTGTTCCACTTCACCGGTTACGGTAAGGTAGGTTTCCGTGACAGGGATACCTTCGATGGCATTGGCAATATTGATAGCAGTCTCAACGTTAGTGACCACGCATCCGACCTTGAGGGGGATACCCCCTTCCGGGACCACCCTGCCCGTTACCTCATACACTAAAACCTGTTCATCACCGGCCGGAAAAAAGTCCCCCAGCGTAAAAACTTCTACAGGTTTTCCGGCTGTTGCCTCTGTCAGGACCTCTATGGCTTCCTTATACTTATACTTTAGAGCTATGAAGGCTCTGGAAGCCCCGGTAGCCTCCATTACCGCCTCTATACCTTTAATTAACTGTTCTGCCCGGGCAGCCATCAATTGCTGGTCCACCCTCAATAAAGGCTCGCATTCTGCGCCATTGATAATTATAAATTCTGCCTCGGCCGCTATTTTCACATGAGAAGGGAATCCTGCCCCTCCAGCGCCCACTACCCCTGCTTCTCGCACGAGTTTAATCGTTTCCGCTTTCATTCAACCACCCCGTTTAGTGGCTCTTCCTGGTTTTCATCTATAATTCCTACAATTATGGCATCAACAGGAGTATTATCCAGGCCGTGTGCTCGTCTGGCGGACCCGCCCTGGGTAACCAGCACTCTTTCGCCAATCCCTGCTCCCACAAAATCGGCGGCAACAATATAGCGACCGGGCGGCTTATCCAGGGTTTTGACCACCATTAACTTCAGTCCGTTTAGGCAGTCAAGCTTTCGTGTCGACCATATACTATTGACTACTTTTCCAATAATCATCTTTTCACCTCATCACACCCGTCATCGCTGCCCGGCGGAGGCCCACGGGATTTCAAATCTGTCCGCTATATCCTTAAGGGCGCACTCCACGGCAGCGGTATCGCCATATATGGCAATCATGGTGAAATGTTGGGGACAAACCCCTCTGATTTCCTCTACCTTTACCTGAGCCGCTTTCTCAGCAATATCTGCAGCCGCAACCATTTCAGCTAGGTTCCCCTGTACTAGCCCTATTGCCGCGGGTGGATTTTGTTCCAGATCCGGCTGACCGGGACTCCTCCTGGCCAACATTGACAAGGCGCCTCTGGAAGGGGATTTTATAAACTGGATATGCATCTAATCCCTCCTAACTCCTGGGAACACTGAGGGCAATTCCCAGCGGAGTTACCAGGAAAGGATTTTCGGGTTTAAAGGTAGGGACCCCCGTCTCGTCCCTGATTACCTTTTCAATTCCTGCGTAACAGCTTGTCCCACCGGCCAGGTAGATGGCATCCACATTTTGACCTTGAATATGCCTGTTGATTATAGAGGCCACTTTTTGCATTACGGGTTTCACTATAGGGAACAGTTCTAGCTGTTTATGCGGGTCCTGTTTTAAACTTTCGGCTTCCTCAAAGGACACTTTGCATGCCCCGGCAATGACCAGGTTAAAATGGGTTCCTCCCGTAGGCTCATCAGCAACGTATACAACTTTTCCACCTTTTAAAACGGCAACCCCGGTAGTACCGCCCCCTATATCAATGACGGCCCCATTCTGGATACCCAAAACCTTGTTTGCCGCTGTACATTCGTCCACCAGGGCCGTTACTTCGAAACCGGCAGCCTCGGCAACATTGCGAATTGCCCGCTGGTCACCTACCTCTGTCCCTGGAGGATATGCAGCTCCACCCAGTTCCAGTTCGGTATTCAAATCTTCTTCCAGCTTGTTTTTTAACTCTCTGACAATGCCGACGGCTCCCAGGTAATCAACCACCAGGCCGTCTTTTACCACCTGAGCAAAACGCGAAGCGCCTGCTATCGGCGTCCCTTCTTCATCGACAACCGCCAGGACAATGTAGGCCGTCCCCAAATCCACCCCGGTATAAAGCCTGGCACCCTTTTTTACAGGCTTGGGGTTAGATATTCTGTTGGCAAATTCCCCTATAACCCTGTTCACGTCGTCCAAGTTTTTCAACGTAGTTTCTCTCCCATCTGTCAACAACCAACTTTATAGCGACCTGCGGTTAACTGAATCATCATGATGTAAATCAGGCTGCTTAACCTATTTAAGGCCTGGATAATGTCCGGGCGCTCTACTTCAGCCGGTTGCCCGCAAAAAGCATCCATCGCCGCCAACTCCAGTTCACGGCACTGGGTCCGGAGAAGATTCAGCAGAGCCATCAATTTGCCGTGGGCAGGCTGAGGCGTAATGTGGCCTACCCCGTAATACTTGTCCGGTTTATGTGAATGTTCCCTGATTTCCTGTAACGACAATCCGCGATAACTTAGCGGAGGTAAAGGTTGTTCTCTGACCTCGGCGCTCATAATTTGCCGGCTGTACTCCAGCAGTTGGTGCAGGTCCTGGGCCAAATCCCCGTATCCAGCGTTTTTTGCTTCTACGATAGCTTCGATTAAAAACGCTTCGAAGGAATCTAACTTGCCTCTGAATTTAATGCGTGGATGGTTTTTTAACACCAGTGTGCTGCCCCGCAAGTGGGTCATATGCTCAGGTTTTTCTCCGCTGTTTTCGTGGGTTGCCGGACTTCCGCCTGGAGGGCTTCCACTGCTGTTCGCGTGGAACTGAGCCTTCGGCATCTGTGCCGCTGCCTTTTTGTTAGCCGATTCCTCAATAACTTTTATCCTTCGCTCACTGAGAAACTGTAGTGCCGAAGGTGTCAGTTTTACCCCGGCCGGTACTGTGAAAGAAGTAAATTCCTTTTGCTTATACAGCTCCCTGAGCTCTGATTCCGTAATTACTCTCATATTACCCGGCCTCCCCGTAGCCTTTTGGCTGACAGTAAATTAAATGGCATAATCCTTGGGACTACGGGCTACACCAAGAACAGCATCACGGAAAGCCTCAGTAGCTGCTTTGCAGGCGCTCTGTGAACCGGTAAGCAATCCGCCACCAAAGTTGGTTTCACCTGGAGGCCCGTACCATACGGCCATCCTTACATCTGCAGCTTTAAGAGCTGCGTCCACGCCAAATACAGACTCAAGAGGAGGAGCAATAAGGTAGGCTAGGGCATCCCCTTCTTTGATCCCCGCTACCTTGGAGAGATAAGAGCCGGTCCGGGAAATGGTGTGCGCATAAAAAGCTATTTTCCCCTCCGGATCAGCGGAATAGAAGAAGGCTTCCTCGTTGACAGTCTGAGCAGCCGCCGATAAACCCGCTTTTATTTCAGCCGGGTCAGGGCCGGCTAATATACCAATAAACTCACCGGACAAAGGTCCTGATGCATGGGCAGCGCCGGCGTAAAAAGATTTTGCGTAAACAACTTCCACCTCTGCCTTTTTTGTGGCTTCATCAATGGCGGTATAGCCAACATCGTCTATAGTACAGGTAAACATCCCTATACTTCTCTGGTCAGGCCTTAAATTTAGACTTTCGGCCAAATCCTTAGACACATTCGGTATCATTCTTACCGCCAGAATTTCCGCTTTAATAGGGTCTAAAATTGCCATCGGATTGTCTAAACCTCCTTTTGTTTATTGCTCATTTCAGATTTTCAGGTTTTCAAATACCAGCGTTTTGACCACAACCGGTACGACTCTGCCACCCATTATAGGTTTTCCGATATCAATAAAGTCGCCTTCACCGACTTCTACCTGGTCAACACATATTACATCAGCAGCATGCCCTAATTTTAGCTGCAAAGTCTGCCCAAGCACCTTGGCACAATCTTTGCGCAATACAACAATTAAAGGTCTTTCTTTGGAAATAAAACCTGCCATGCCTTGCACCAGGCCCTCTGCAAGGTCCTGAATGGCCTGGAATGAAATGGTTTTTGGGCCTTCCATGGCCAAGGCCACACTCTCAGCAGAACCGTCGGAAATCACCCGGTGCACAGTCCTTTTGATCTGGTCAGCAATTTCTGCCGGCGACTGCGGCATTTCCCGGCTGAAGGGAGAAACGACAGTCACATTACGTATTGGAAGAGCGGTATCTTCCACAGTGATGGTACTGCCACTGATATCTACAGAATGGGCACCTGCGCCTATTACCGTAGCCCTGATGGTTTCGCCGGGTCTTTCCAGACTGATGCCGGCACGGGCTGACTCTTCCCTGATAGCCCACCCCAACAGAGGTCCGATATCTCCGTATCGCGAAACCTGGGCAACGGAAATCGGTTGGAAATCACTGTATACATAATCCGCCACTCCACCCGAGAACATAACGATTTCCACTGGATAATCCAGTTTCAACTGAGGTGTCATCAATAATTCACGGGTCATATCTGAGATGTCAGTTGATGTGATAGCCTCTACAATACTTCCGGCCATATGCCGGGCCACAGTTTTCAGTTCCTCAATCCCCACACGGTCTCCCACCTGCCACTGAAACCCGCACTCCCGCAGCACAATCCTTGCAGGATCGGCAATGTAGATGATTTTATCAGTGCAGGGTTCCAGTTCTATCAGATGCCCTCCAATATTGATGCAAGCCGTGTCAATTACCCTGCCTTCTTTAAAAACGCCTATATTGGCTGTGCCGCCGCCAACATCGACGTTTACAGTAACGCGGTGCTTTTCTTTTGAATACTGCGCCGCCCCTGAGCCTTTGCCCGCAAGAATAGATTCCAGGTTAACGCCGGCGGTAGCTACAACAAAATCTCCCGCCAAACCAGCCATAGACTCAACAATCTTTCTGGCATTTTCCTTTTTGGCCGTTTCGCCTGTGATAATAACAGCTCCTGTATCAATATCTCCGGGTGTTAACCCCGCTGTCCGGTATTCCTCTTCCACTATACCGGAAACAGCAGCAGCATCTATAATATGGTGGTCCAGCAGGGGAGTAAAATAAATCTTGCTCCTGTGCAACACTTCCTTGTCGGTAATCTCCATGCGCGGCACCGACGACCCGGGAGCCGTATTTCTTATAGTCATGCGGCTAATAACCAGTTGAGTGGTTGTTGTACCGATGTCAATGCCCACGCTTATGATGCTCTGGCAGTTCACGTTTTCTGATTTGTTCACCTGAAACCACCTGTTTTATGCGTGCAGATTGAGTTTCATGCCGCTGGCCTTGGCTGCCAGTATTTGTTTAATTACATCAACCAGGTGGGCGCCTGCTTCAGCAGGGGGAGTGCCTCCTTTATGAATGTTAGAGAAAGCAGTCCTGTCAGCTTCGACAGTCTTTTCGTTTGGCCGGTATATAATATAGGCGCTCATGCTGTCAGCAGTCACAAGTCCTGGCCGCTCACCAATCAAGGAGATAATCACTTCGGCATTTAACAGCATTCCAACATGGTCCTGAACCCCGACCCGGCCGTTTCTGATAAAAAAGGGTGTTCCCACTTTGATCCCTGCAGCCGTCAAACCCTGGGTCAATACCGGTAAAACATCGGGCACATTGGCCTCAATAGCAGAAGAACTGAGTCCGTCAACAACAATAATTTGTACCTGTGGGTCCTTCTGGCACTTTTCCAAAACAGTCTTGACCGCCTCATCGGAAAGCTTTCTCCCCAGGTCAGGCCGTTTCAGAAATTCTTCTTTGTCCTTTGCTTTTGTCTGTACACAGAACAGGTTCATTCGCTCGAGAAATTCTTCCGACACATCCAAGAAAACAGCATCCATTGCCGCCGCATGATCAGCTAGAAATTTCAAAAACGCCTTTGTTTTCGGCCTTGTGCCCGCCCGATATAAACCGATTCTGGCAGGAGTCTCTTTCTTCATGGCCACAATGGCTTCATAGTTAGCCGGATTGGGAACCCATACACCACTGATATCCGGGACCTCAATAGGTTCCTGGCCCGGATTATCATTTACATCTGCACCGGTGTTCACCTCTAATCTTTTTTTCTGTATCGTCGGTTCTGTACTTTCTGCATTTCCCAGTAATCCTCTTTTGGCAAGCTCTTTTACCACATTTTCAATAATCAGTTGTTCCATTTCCATCGGTGTCACCCCCTAATTATTCATCAAATATTGATGGGTCGCCGGCCCGTTTGGTAAGTTTCCCGTTTTCCATAATACCCATCCTTTCCAACCACTTTTCGAACTCCGGCAGGGGTCTCAACCCAAGAATTTCCCTGACACTGGCATCATCATAATAACTGGTATCCTGATAACTGAGCATGACATCGTCACCCCCAGGAACCCCCATGAAATAGTTAGCCCCGGCCATGGCGCACAGCATGGTACCGATTTCCTGGTCATTCTGGTCGGCCTTCATATGGTTTGTGTAGCAGGGGGCAATACCCATCGGCAACCCATGCAGTTTGCCCATGAACAGGTCTTCCAGGTCCGCCCTGATAACTTCCCTACCGTCATAAATGGTTTCCGGACCGATAAAGCCGGAGACGTTGTTTAACATGAAGGGTCTGAACTTCCGGGCAAAACCGTAGGTCCTGGCTTCCAGAGTCATTTCGTCTACTCCATGATGACAGTCAAGGGAAATCTCTGAACCCTGCCCCGTTTCAAAATACAACAGGTTCGGCCCTGTACCGGTTCCCTTGACTAACGCCAGTTGATAAGCCTCTTCCAGCATGGCAGCAGTAACCCCAAAGGCATCATTGGCCGCTTGGGTACCGGCTATGCTCTGGAACAACAAGTCAGCCGGTGCACCTTTTTCTACCGCTTTCATCTGCGTGGTAATATGGGCCAGTACACAGACCTGTGTGGGAATCTCCCATTTTTCCATAAACTCTTTAATTGTGCTCAAAATCCTGCCTACGGTTTCCGCATTATCTTCCACAGGGTTAACCCCAATTACCGCATCACCGCTACCAAAAGTAAGCCCCTCTTTTACACTGGCCATGATTCCGGTAATGCTGTCCGTCGGGTGGTTGGGCTGGTTGCGGAAGGCAAGAGTGCCGGGTATTCCGATGGTGGTATTACAGTGGGCCTGAACCCTCATTTTTTTCGCGGCGTAAACCAGATCCAGATTGGACATCAGTTTGGCCACAGCGGCAATCATTTCACTGGTAAGACCCCGCCCCAGGTGCAAAAGGTCCTCACCCGTGGTATCACTGTCCAGAATATAATCACGCAGTTCTCCTACCGTAAAATTTTTAAATTTCTGGTAAATACGCTGGTTAAGCGTGTCATAGATTACTCTGGTAACCTCGTCTTCCTCGTAAGGAATAACCGGGTTATTATAGATATCTTCGAGAGTAAGCTCGCTTAACACCAGCTTGGCGGCAACCCGCTCAGAAGCAGAAGAAGCCCCGATACCTGCCAACATATCACCTGATTTTTCTTCGTTCGCCTTTGCCAGCACTTCTTTCACGCTTTTGAAACTAAATACTTTGTTGTTAACCTTGGCCTTTAAATTCAAAGAAATTACCTCCCTCCGTGAGAATTAAAATTGAGTTAGCAACTTTTTCAACTCATCCATCCCGTCCCCTGTGTAAGCCGAAACGGCAACCACAGGACCGCTTAATCCCAAACTTTTTAAAAAGCCCCGGGCCCTTTCGGGATCAGCTTCGGGATGGTCTGTTTTAGTCACAACACCTATGGTTCGCCTGGAAAAAGCCCCGGCAAAACCGGGCGGAAAAACAGATTGTGTTCTGGTGGCATCCTGAACAAATAGGAGTATTTCTGCTTCCAGAGAAGTTGCAAAAAGGGCCCTGTAAAAAAAGGGGTTTTCCATATACTCTCCGGGAGTGTCAATGGAACCGGCATTATAATTTAGGGCCTGGGTTTTTTTTACTTCGCCCCGGCCCCCGTAGAGAGCCGAAATCAGGGTGCTTTTTCCACTGCCCACCGCTCCCACGACCATAACCCGGTGCTTGCTCATGACCTGGTCATCCTTGCGGGCGAATAATTAAGTTCATTTTCCAGAACACTGTTTACTTCTCTAAGAGCCGCTTCTACCCCGGCCACATCTCCGGTTATTACTACCGCACCCGTAAACCGGTCCAGGAAACCAATGTCCACCGGGGCCGCCTTTGTAGCAATATCAGCTGCAATAATCGCTGTTTCACCAGGAGTCAGGGTTAATATCCCTATTGCCCCGGTTGCAGGAAGTCCCAGTTTCTCAAAGATGGAACGGGCCGGATGGGCAATCACATGGGCCAGAGTGACCTGCTTGCCCGGAACATATTCCTGAATTAGTCGCTGTTTCTTGGAATTGTCCTTATCCAAAAACTCCTCATCTCCCGTTGGAACCGTGATAGACTTGCCCCTTTTGTTCAGTTTGCCGAAATTTTAACCACTGTCATTATCACCTTACGTTAATTTAATTGAAGCAAAAATCGTGCCAATAGACATATCCCGTACAGCCAGCGGATAACCCGCAGATTCGCCTGAATTTTTCAAAATTAATAAGTCAATTCTGACTTCTTCTAAGTCAAAAGCTTTTGGCCTAAAAATTATCTGCCGGACAACAATCTGATTCCATAAAAAAGGATCATAATTGATTGTCCGGCAAGATAACAACTCAATCAACAACCACATTCACTTCTGTTTTCACAACCTTGAAAATCAGTACCCTTATGCGTTTTCCCGCAATGCCTTGAAAAACTCCTCGTTATCGTCAATCGGTTCATCGGCTACAGCAGCCAATTGCGCTTCGGTAGGAGGAGCAGTCAGGTAGGTACCGATGATTAATCCGGCCAGACCGCAAACCAGGCCCACTACGCAATAACCCAGGTATGAGGAAGCCATTGAGCCTTTACCGAATATCCAGTCCCAGATGGGCATGGTATAGGAGAAATTCCACACCTTGTATTCCAGAATAAAGAACACTATGGTACCGATAAGTCCGGAAATACCTCCTGCCATTACCCCAAAGAGGTTGGCGCGTTTCCAGAACAGCGCATAAAGCATTACCGCTACCCCGGCAGTCAATAGGCCTGACGATAGGAAGTATGCATCGTTAAGTGTTGCTCCGACAGTCGGCATATTATAAAGCATGGCGATTCCGATGTTAATAATAACCATTAAGAAGGTGATAATACGTGACCATTTAACAATTTTTTCGTCAGACCAGCCTTTCCTCTTATACCATAATGGCTGGAGAACGTCGTAGGAAACGTTCATGGCGGAAACATTACTGTAGTTAGCTACAGTGGACATACTGTGGGCGGAAAGCAGGAAGATCAGTAAAGCTTTGACCCACGGTGACATATACTGGTTGATATAAACAGATATTACGTTATAACCACCCTTGTCTCCCAGAACTTTTGCCGCATGTAAAACACCGTCTTTAACTTCAGGCTTGAAAATAATCAAGCCGAATATCCCGATAATGGAAGAACAGGCCACAATCAGAGTGGTATTGTAAATAAGGCTGTATATGGCTCCCTTGCGAGCTTCTTTGGTGCTTACAGCAGCCTGTGCCTTCAACCAGAAATCTTCAGCAGCTCCCCAGCCGGGTACAAGGCCAAACATGATTATCAACGGGAAGGATAAAGATACAAAAGCAAACAGGTTGGTCGCTTTGGCTCCCTCCTGATAAGGATAAGCCATTTCGTTGATAATTGCCTGTTGTTTCAGCATTTCCCAGATTGTTGTATGGTTTTCTGCCGCAATTCCGTGCGCAGTGAAATACATGGCACCCGCCGTTACAACCAATATGATGGCACCCATGAAAAACTGAATAATGTTGGCATTTATTACCGAACGGAATCCACCCATGTACATGTATAACGCGATAGGAATTGCATATATGATAATCATGGCATTAACAGAGATATCCAGGGCCGGCGCCATAATTAGAGCCGCAGCATACAACTCCGCCGCAGACCACAGTGTATAGGAGAATATATTTACCATGGCAGCTAATGTTCGTGCCGGTAAACCGAAACGGTTTTGCAGCATCTCACACTGTGAAATTGCTTTAATTCTCCTCAACGGACGCGCCAGAGCAAACTGAAGCAGGTTTGACAGAAACCACGGTATAGCCACAACCCAGAGCCCCGATAGACCCTGGTCGTAAGTGGCCCATGTCATCCAGGTAATCATGCCTATTAACATCCATCCGGATGCAACAGACATACCCACCATGTAAGCAGGCTGTGAACGGCCGGTAATCCAGAAATCGTGGTGTTCCTCTTCCGCACTGCCGGCACTTTTTTGTTTTTTGTAGGCATCCCATCCGAGATAAACCACAAACAAACAATAAACCAGTAAAACGGCCCAATACCATAACGGACTGACATCGTTGCCCATTAATAATCACCTTCCTTGCTAATATTAAGTTATTACATGTTGGAAATTATAAAGCAAATAAAGATTAAAAGCAAAACTTTCATCTTGCATTTAATTTAAGCATTAGTATTCGAGAGACTTACCCACTTGCAGAATTTCATCCCCGTGATTTTCAATCCATTTCATCACCCGGACGTTATGCTGCAAATATGCCAGGTATTCATAAACATTCAGGTCACTGCCTGTATAAAACGCCGTAACTGTCCAGTTGATCAAATACATGTTGGCCGCGGCTATCATGGTGGGCAGGTAGTGTATTTCCGTCTCATTCAGAGGAGCCAACCCATTCAGTGCAGTTAATGTTCGTTGATACGATTCCAGAAAAATACGGCATTTATCAAGCAATAGAACACCGTCGCTCTCGTCCAGCCACGAACAGCATGCATACACCATGGCCAAGGCCACATCAAAAATACGCAAATCTATTTTACACCAGTCAAAATCAAAAATACCCACCACCCGGTTGTCCTTGAACTTCAGGTTCCCCGGATGAAAATCCGAGTGTATAGGATTTAGCGGCATTTTATCCAGGTCCTCTTCGGGGATCCGGGTCCTATTAATTGTTTCCAGAAATTCCGGTAGATTCTTTACATAATAAACGTGAAATTTTGATTCGTTCTTCCGTTCGGCAAATTCCTTAAATAACACCGGAAGCATGGGCAAAAGCTCCATAATCCTGGGTTCTACCCTTTCCCTTCCCTGGGGGTCAAAGTTCCTGGCCGCATTGTGGAAGGTAGCCAATGCCTCTGCCATGCTGACATATTCTTTATCATTCAGGGTGGGATTGTCCCAGGTATACTTATCTTCGCCCGGCAGAAAATCATATACGGCAAAGAAACGGTCAACGGCCTTGCCATTATTGTCTTCGCTGATTTTCACGTAGGTTTTTTGGTTGTGAGTGCGGATTAAACCGGCAGCAATATCCAGACCGTTGGCAATACAAAAATCAATCAGGGAATGCTCCAGTTGTATCTCTGATTCTGTAATACCGGACTTATACATCCTCACAAAATACCAGTGTTTTATCCCGTTCTTTTCCGTACAGACTCCATAACTTTTGTTAACGTAACCCCCCAGCATTTGATAAACGTCGGTTACTGTACCCAGGTCATAATGGGTGAAAACGCTGACAATCTGGCTGTAAACCAACGCTCCCTCAAGAAGCTCACTGAGTTTGATGGCAATGTTTTTCAGTTGCCCACTCTGCGATACCAGGGACAATGTCTGGTCAGTATCTAACGGCGTAAGGCGATGCATATTGGATAAATTCATAACATCCCCCTTTTTCCCACTGGGTCTGAATTTTTTGAATCCACCCCCTTTTTCTGAATTTTCTTATCCCTCCAGGGTATTATTAAATTATTGCAAAAACCATGCCATCCTCGGAACCTGACAGGCCCCTTTTTCAAGTTTACCCGCCCCCATGGCTTGCTTGTCCGGTTTTTTGACGTATTTTGTGTTTTTTTATGCATATTTTGCGTTCTTTTTTGTGGTCCGCTAAAGTCCATATTGACTTTTTTTAAGTCATTTTTTATCCTCCTGGCAAAGTATGCATCAACTCATTATTACAGAAACTGTAATTCAAAAATGACTCATTTTTTGTCTGCAAACAGAGGAATATGGCGAATTGTGTCGAATGCTTAAAATTAAAAGAAAATTTGCATTATACAGAATATGTGATGCCAATCAGCATATTTCAATGGGGGAGGATGCTATGGCTGACGAAAAAATACCGCAGTTAGATTATGAAACCCTAAAAAAAATTTTGGATAATTCCCATGATGAAATTTACGTTACCAATGCAGACGGTATAGTAATTTATGTTAACAATGCCTGCGAAAGACATTACGGTGTGAAGGCTTCAGACATTATTGGAAAGAAGTCGGAAGAATTATCCAAAATGAACTACTGGGCACCTCGGGTAAGCCCAATAGTGTTAAAAAGAAAGCGAAGCTTTACCCTCGAGCAAAAAACCTGCACGGGTAAAACTCTACTGACCACAGCCACCCCTATCTTTGACAGCAACGGTAATATAGAATATATCGTAGAAAATTCACGGGATATTACAGAGTCTGAAGGAATTCGTCATGAACTGGAAAAAAGTCTCCGCCTGCTCAAACGCTATAAAACAGAGCTAGAAGTGCTCCGGAAAAAAGAAATGGCTATTCCTGATATAATGCATCAGAGCAAGCAAATGGAAGGCATCCTTCGTTTGGCAAGACGCGTGGCTGCCGTTGATTCTATTGTCTTGTTGCTTGGAGAATCCGGGACCGGCAAAAGCCTCCTGGCAAAATATATTCACAAAAACAGCCCCCGGAAAAACGGGCCTTTCATCACCGTCAACTGTGCTTCCATCCCGCAGGAATTGATGGAATCGGAACTATTCGGTTATTCCCGGGGCGCCTTTACAGGGGCCAACGAAAAAGGCAATATTGGTCTGATCGAGTTGGCAGCGGAGGGGACTCTTTTTCTTGATGAAATCGGCGAACTTTCTCTGAAAATGCAGGCCAAACTTCTCCAGGTGTTACAGGATAACCAGTATTTCAAAGTGGGCGGCCGGGAAATCAAAAAAGTAAACTGCCGGATTATAACTGCCACCAACCGGAACCTGCAGCAAATGGTGGAAAAGGGAGAATTCCGGGAAGACCTGTATTATCGACTCAATGTTTTTGAAATCGAAATACCGCCCCTGCGTTTCCGCAAAGATGAAATAGAGCCTCTGGTAAATTATTTTTTGGAGAAATATAACAAAAAATATAAACAGAACCACAGAATTTCAGAAAAATGCATGCAAGCCTTTTTAAATTACGACTGGCCGGGCAACGTCCGCGAACTGCAAAACTTGATCGAACGCCTGGTGGTTGTGAGCCCCGGGCCAGTTATAGAAGACATTGACCTGCCGAAAAGTTTTCATAGCGTCCAGAAGTCTCTGCCTCCAGACTTACCCAAAAATTCGTCATCCCTGGGTGAGGCAATAAGCCAGCTTGAGAAGGAAATAATTCAAAAAGCATACCAGGAACTGGGAAGTTCCTATGAAGTGGCAAAGGCCCTTCACATAAGCCAAAGCAAAGCCAACAGACTGATAAGAAAATATTGCTCAGGCCAAAAACAACTTAAAACCAAATCAAAAGTGACTTAAAAAAGTATGCCCCGGTATCACCGGGGCTTCAGGCTGTTAGCAAAGGTTAACTTTGTCTTCAATCTGAAGCCCCGGTATAACCGGGGCTTACTTTTATGGCATAAAAATTGCATTCTAGAGATAAATGAGACACTTCATTAAATACCGGTCTGTCAGGGGTAATTATCTTTGGAAGGGGGTGAATTCAGTCCTCTCGACTCTTTCATAGGCAGTATATTTTAAAATTTCGAACTATTTCGGAGGTGAATCTCTTGTACAGAGCTTTACATGCCGGTTCCACTCGAATGGAAGGAATCGGGCTAAAAATGTTTACAGATGATGAACTTTACGACATCCACCTGGCTACACTGGATGTACTGTGGAACATTGGCGTAAAAGTTGAAAGCGAAAAGGCCCGGGAAATTTTCTACAGTAACGGTTGTGTTATCGACCCGGAGACGCAAATTGTTAAAATCCCTGCACACCTTGTAGAAGATGCTCTGCGCACTATTCCGAAAACTTTCCGGGCTTGCGGAAGAAATCCGGAAAATGATTGGGTATGCGAAGGGAACAGAACCGGATTTGTTAACTTTGGTGAGGCAGTCCAATTGATCGATCCCTACACCAAACAAATTCGGAAACCAACCAAAAAAGATGTTGACGATGTAACCAGATTCTGCGAAGCTATGGACCAAATTGTGGTTTTCGAAAGAGCCATTGGCCCATCAGAAGTAGATCCTGACGTTTCTCAGGTGCATATTGCAGAATCCTTCTACAACTATAGCACAAAACACGCATATATTGGCATGAACCGCCCGGAGAACATGCGGGCTGTTGCCAAAATGGGTTACGTTGTAGCCGGGGGCGAGGACAAGTTCAGGCAAAGACCCCTTTTTTCCCAGAGTACTGACCCGGTAAGCCCATTGGTACATTCCAAAGGCGCTACCGACACCCTCCTGCAGGCCATTGAGTGCGGTGTACCCGCCAAAATCAACTCCATGGGTTTGGCCGGCGGTACAACCTGTGTGCACCTGGCAAGTACTTTGGTAACCCACAATGCCGAAATTCTCAGTATGTTTGTATTGAGCCAGTTGGTCAAGAAGGGCCATCCCATGGTGTACGGTACTTCCACCACTATGATGGATCTCAGGACCACCGTTGCCTGCGTTGGCAGTCCTGAATTAGCCCTTTTCAGCGCCGCTGTCGCCAAACTTGCTCAATTCTATAACATTCCAAGCTGGGTTGCCGGTGGATAGACTGACAGTAAAGTTCCTGATCCCCAGCAAGCTTTCGAGTTTGCCCTTACCGGAATTATACCAGCGTTAGCAGGAGCTAACATGATATATGGTCTGGGCCTGCTCGAAGGAGGCTTGACCTGGGACTACGCAACTCTGGTAATGCAAAATGAATTTGTCAGGATGATTATGCATACCATTAAAGGAATTCCGGTAAATGACACCAAGATGGCATTGGAAGTAGTCCGTTCGGTAGGACCCGGCGGGGAATTCATTAGCCATCAGCATACTTACCAGAATTTCAAGGAATTATCCAGAAGCGAACTGATCGACCGCAAGAATCGCGATGGTTGGATGGCTGACGGCGGTAAGGATATCGTCCAGAAGTCCTACGAAAAAGCCATTGACATTCTTGAAAACTTTAAAAATCCAAGTCCGCTTCCGGAAAATATCCAGCGTCAACTGAAAGAAATTGTTAAGGAAGCCGAAGCAGAAACTGCTGAAATTAAAGCAAAGGAGAAAGAAAAGACCTTTAAGAAACCTAAATTCTAAAACGAAGAAGGGACTGGTAGGCGCCAGTCCCTTCTCTTATGGCCAGTTACTATAAAGCAGGGACTGCCCTTTTTGGGCAGTCCCTACGCAATTTATGCACCAATCAGTTCTTTGCAAAGATCGGTGGCAGACGCAGCGTCAGGAGCAAAACCGTCAGCGCCGATAGAATCAGCAAAATCCTTGGTAATAGGAGCGCCCCCAACGATAACTTTTACTTTGTCCCTTAAGCCTGCTTGTTCAAGGTACTCGATAGTTTCCTTCATGGCCGGCATGGTAGTGGTAAGCAGCGCAGACATGGCTACAATCTGAGGTTCGTGCTCTCTCACGGCATCGGCAAATTTTTCGGGAGAAACATCTATCCCCAGGTTAATAACTTCCAATCCGCCACTTTCCATCATCATGGCAACCAGGTTTTTCCCAATATCGTGCAGGTCGCCTTTTACCGTTCCAAGAACTACTTTACCTTTACTCTGTACATCGTTGTCAGCGATTAAAGGTTTTACAATCTCAACACCTGCTGCCATGGCCTTTGCACACATAAGTACTTCCGGAACAAACATATCTCCAGCTTTGAACCGGGCGCCTACTACGTTCATACCCGCAATTAAACCTTCATTAATAATTTGTAACGGGTTGGTACCCGCATCAATTAAAGCTTTCACCTGCTCCTTCACCTGAGCTTCCTGACCGGCAATAACACTTTGTGCAACACTCTCAAAACTTGCCATAATTTTCTTCCCCCTTATGTTTTTGATAATCTGGTAAACTAAATTCAGTGAAATTGTTGGTTAATAATATGCTTCCCCTGTCCCTCCTTTTTGAAGTTTTGATTTATTTTGTTATTAAAGGTTAAACTGGTGCTTTAACCTAAAGATTAGACCCATAGAATTGATTTAAACCTGTAGCCGAATACTTTTCCAGCTTCCATTCGGGAACCCGGCAAGCCCTACAGATGCCAAGGTGCCACTTGTTTCTCAGCCATCTGGCCGCCCGGCTATTTCTGGAATTACGTACAATGAAGCGTTCGTTGCAATGGGTGACAATTTCCGCAGTATTACCACGGATGGTAATAGTTTTAATCCCGTGCAACGTGCCAGAACGTGAAGGCCAAAGCTTTATCTTTTCAAGAAGTTTGAAGAACTCCACGTTCTTACGGTAATACCTCTTTTTATCTTTTGCATCAAGCGCCTGTACTTTTTTGGTATAACCCTGCTCCTTTTTGCACATACTCCAATTGTTCATCTCCAATCTTCTTTATCTGATACTTAAGCCTGTTTACATACGTCATAAATCATAGTAGCTACCCCTATTTCTAGGGGATCGTGGAGCAGTCGGTCGGCTACCTCCGGAAGCGCTTCACCGTCAACCCCCAACGGTATACCGGGTGCGGCAATAAAAGTGTCCGGGGTTATGTGCTTTTTATGAATGAAACTTGGTGTGGGAGTAGCATCGTAAATAATTTTATTGACCAGCAAAGCCCTATCAAGTTTCTCTTCTGTTCTTACCGTGATACCTGTCTTTTCGCGTACTTCTTCTGCAAGTCTGTTACTGCACCCTGGTTCAATATCATATACCGATATTTTGGCCCCCAGCCTGGCCAGAGCTAAAGCGGCTCCCTTTCCAACGGGACCGGCGCCCAAAATGAGGACATTTCTGTTTCTCAGGCCGCCGGTCATCAAATCAAGGGCAGCGGCATATCCCCTGCCGGTGGCTTCTCCGTTATCAGATACTCGCCCTGTAACGCGGTTAATTGCCACGAACTTGTCGTCATCGGCCATCATTAAGATTTCGGCGCCTTTTTCCACCGCTTCAGCCACTCCCCCGGCATCGGTATTTTTAGTAACAAAAGAGTTAAAGCCCAAAAAACCGGTTATACTGGCAATAGTTTGCGTGAAACCTTCTATTATTCCCCGCCCACAGGTAAGGGGTATGACGGCCACCTTAAAATTACGGCAAACCTTTTCTTCTCTGGTTTCTGCCGCATAGGCGGCTATCTGTCCCAAAGTGGCACCCGTTTTGGCAATTAAGTCCCTGTTATATTTCTCCAATGATGCCTCAATGTGACAAATGTCTTCTGTTTTCAGCCTTGTCATAACAGTTACATACTCCTTAATTCAGATAAACTTTTCTCATAAGGCGACGTATCTAGGTAGCTGCTGATACCCATTTCTTCCCTAATGCGCTGGATTACCTGGCACCGTTTGTTCCAGGCTTCCTGTCTGTTTTTTCCGGTAACGATTAGAGTTGCCACCCAGTGTTTTTTACCGGGAATATAATCAGTAATCACTTCATCGGCGCCAAATAATCCATTATATAATTGAAGGTTTTCGGCGCCGGCCATGATATGTTCGCCTGAAATTTCCATACGGTATGGAAAAACGTTAATATGCTCGTAAACCACTCCCCGATTGTCCTCAATCTCAAAAGCTTTCCATGGCTGTCCTTTGGCAAAAGCCTCCCCGATAATCTGCAGCATGTTTAGACCGGTTGATTTATATACAACCGTGGGCGTTTGGCTAGGTAACCGGGCATCAATTTCGATTACCTTCAGTTGACCTTTGTGTAAAATGGCTTCCACATCCATAATGCCGTTTAACTGCAAGTTCCGGGCAATTTTTAGCGCCGTTTCTACAAATTGTTTTTTTAGACCCCTTTCAAGTCGGGCAGGCGCCAGAACTCTTTTACAATCGTAATTGCCATCCATTTGTAGTTCTGTAACCTGCATTGCCTTATATTGACCTGCAAATCCTATTACCTCAATGGAATAAGAAGGTCCTTCCAGATACTCTTCAATTACCCATGGGTGGTTTTGCTTTAACAACGTTTTCTGCAGATTAAGTTCAGACTGGTTGCGTATTTTCAGTACTCCCTCACTGCCGCTGGCATCGGAAGGTTTAACTATTACGGGAAATCCGCATTTCGGCCATGGTACAGGCGCCGGCACGCCCAAATCGGCAAAAAGACTATTCGACCGGATCTTAGACGAAGAAATACTATAAGCGCCGTCATCGTAAAGCATAGGGATACCTGTTAATTGACTGGACAAAAGAAGACTGGCCAGAGCTTCTTTGTTTTCGAAGGCGGGAATTATAAGTTCACATTTATTTAAAACCTTGACCAGTTCGTCCTGTCTCGTGACATCAAGACATCGAAACGAATCACACAGCCGCGCAGCAGGAACTGTTTTGTCCTTATCAATCAAAATAACTTCCCATCCGGCCTTTTGGGCCAGGTACGCGGCTTCGACTCCCTGTAATTTACCTCCTATAATTGCTACCCGCATTTTTTTATCCCCTTTACCAAGCGAAAATGCCGTTCTGCTTATCAGTAACCCAAGCGCTATAATCATCCCTTGATGCCGTGGTCAAGTTACACTCTTCCAATACAGGAATGATACTACTGACGGTCCGCTTGCCTTCCTCGATATCCAGCGAACTTTGTGACACACCGGCCAATCCCGCACCCGGAGGTATTATTGAAGTAACTATGTTAGCGCCGGCATTCAGCCTCTGTTGGAGGCCGCTAAGCCCGTCCACATCCAGAGATGCCGGAATCAATCGGTTGGGGAAACATAAACGCATTACAGCAATAATCAATAATTCCCGAAGTCTGGGAACAACCGGCCAGGGATACATGGGTGTCCACTCCTGTGAAACAAAACTCATCACCCTTACCTGTTCAGCGCCTATTTCATTCATTATTTCGAGAGAATGAGCTATGTCTTCAGCCGTATCCCCCACGCCGGTCATAATACCTTCTTCGATCAAAAGACCCACCTTATGAGCAAAAATCTTTTTTTCCATACGCGTATCGTAACTCTGTTCCAATCTGAGATTATTGAATAGATCTAAGTTATGGGTCTCCTGATAACAAGCATACCAGTCAACACCGATTTTCTTAAATTCCCTGAGGATTTCTTCGGAAACCACGCCGGGAGAAATCATAAGGGGCATTTGCGTAGCCTTTTTGATGTTCTCCACAGTCCTAATCAATTTTTCGAATCCTTCGCAATTGTTAGAAAAATACGCCGGGTCTTCCCCCATAGTCAAATCAAGTAAATGAACTCCCGATTCTACCAATCTGTTAGCTGTATCTAATATCTCCGCTTCAGTCTTACGATAACGTTTAAAATTACGGTTGGACCTGCGATACATACAAAAAGCACAATTATTGCGACAATAAGTTGAAAAATATACAAAGCCGTAAAGAAACACTTTGTTGCCAAAATATCGCTCCCGTAAAGTCCTGGCCGTCTGAAAAACTAGATTTATCCCTGCCGGATCGGTTAATGAGAGCAGATATATCAAGTCCTCTTTTGTTAAAGGTGTTTCTTTAAGAGCCTTGTTCAATATATCATCCAACCTTTGGTCTGTAGCTCCCCTTACCATGTAAACACCTTCTTTTACTTTTAAACAACTACACAAACCCTTCGGGAAAAACAACTGCGAAGACAGACCAATATAAAAATATTGCAATTTTTATGCCAGAGTAGGGTTCCCCGGCCAAATTAACGATAGAAGGTCAAATTATGCTTGAAACAAATATTTATTTTGAGAGATTCCGGTACAAATTCCATAAACCCAAATCAGATTAAGTCACAAGTTACTTTTTTAAGTCAAACTTAACTCAAAAATGAAAGGTCCGATATTAAATCGGACCTCAGGCTGTCGACAAAGGTCTCACGGATAAATTTGGGGAGCTTAAATATGTTCCGGAGCGGGGCTCTGGCTTAATCCGCCGGTTTTTCATAGAGGGGTGGGTGGGGTTCTCAGGCTACCGTTAAGGAGCGACTGCGCCCGCAAAACCACAGACAAGAAGGCAGGGG
>NZ_LGTE01000021.1 GCF_001263415.1 Thermincola ferriacetica | reverse complement strand
ATGATGGAGGTTTGCTGGTATAGCTTGTTTATCAGGCCAAAAAGCATATTGGCTTCCTGTCTGGTTATGGGCTGAAAACCAACTTCATCAAGTATGACAAGATTAGCCGCATACAGTATCTTAAGTTTTTTCCGGCTTTTACCCGATATCATTTCGGTTTTTAAAGCCTGTACCAAGTCATCCATGGTTGTAAAATATACCCGGTATCCGGCATCTATCGCTGCCAATCCCAGGGATACAGCAAGATGGGTTTTACCAACTCCGGGAGGGCCTAGGAACATAATGTTGTAGGCGCCTTCCAGCCATGCCATATCAGTGAGCTGTTTCATCTGTCTTTTCGAAACACTGTTTTGAAATCCGAAATCAAAGTCTTCCAGTGTTTTCATATATGGCAGATTTGCCGCTTTCAGCCGTCTTAGTCTGCCTCGGTCTTGTCGCCCGTTTTGTTCGGCTTCGAGCAATTCCTTAATCGTCTGCAGCGGCGTCCATTCTTCTTTTTGGGCTTTTTCAAGTATATCTTCGAGTTGCTTTGCAGCATATACCATGGCCAGGCTATTAAGCTGTTCCTGTACTGTGTAAAGAAGGTTCATTCTGTTTCACCCCCTTTGGCCAGTACTACTGAAAACCTCTGCCGGTATCTTTTTTGTTGTCCCATGTACCTTTGCGTTGCCTGTCCGGTTAAGCCATGCGAGAAAATCTTCATTCCATATGTCAAGTTCCGTATACGTTTTGTTTCTTGCGAAGTTATTCTTAAAGTACTTGACTACGGCTTCCACTTTTCCTTTGCTTTCTGGGTCTGCACCCCGGCAAAGATATACGTTGAAGCCCATCTGTTGGCGGAACTGTTCAAATTCCCGGGTATAGATTATATCACCATAGTTTTCATCAACAGCAATCAGCCTGTCCTGATCAAATACCGGCTCTTTGGGCATTCCGCCCATATACTCAAAGCATTCTTGCAAGGCTGATACAAGTTGTGCTGCTGTTAGTGCTTGAGTATACCATTCACCCCATTTATACCTGGAGTGGGAAAGGACGCAAGCTACGCAGTATAGCTTACGATAATTCATTGTCCGAGCATCCCTGATGTAGACAACACCTAAGTCTACCTGCATCTGATGACCCATTGGCGGGTCTTCTGTGGCCATATACTGCCTCACATCTTTGCTGCCACTTTAGGGATGTTGTTTTGCTCCCTGAGATGCGCCGCAAATCGCCGGGCTGCTCTTTCAGAAACCGTTACCTGGTAGTGCTCTTTAAGCCAGTCCAATACCTGTGCAGCCGACATATCGGGATGCTGTTTGAGCCAGTCGATGACTACTCCTTCGTATAAGCTCAGCTTCCTTCCGCCCCTTCATCGTGTACCCCTCCGGAATTGAGATTTACCTTAATGGTAGCATAACCCATTGTTTCCAGTCGAGGTGCTGTATCCAGTGGCCGAAATTGCTGTATTTTAAGTGGCCGTTTTTGCTGTATTTTATTATACTGCTAACAGGAGCCGTGTGCGTTAATTGCGTTCGCGCGGTTCTGCGATGGGGGAGGCTCAATTGCGATATCCTGGGATTTGCGAGAGGCCTGTTCCTACCTGACTCATTTTATAAATGAAAATGCTCACTTTTTGGTAGTAGGTTTTTATTACCGTCTCTACCTTTAGGGGAGCATATCGCTTTTATGATTACTTGGAAGTTTCGTTTTTTAGAAATAAAATCTCTTTTAAATATTTCTCATAAAAGTTATTTAGCGAAGCTGAGAACTGAATTTTACCGTCATATGCACACCATTCTGACAAGAGACCATAAAGGTAACTCATGATAAACCGTGCGGTTTCTTCGCTATCGACGTTTTTTTTAAAACAGCCACTCTCTTGGCCCTTTTGAATTATGTGTTTTAACACTTGTCTCTGAAGGGTACTGGTCAGTGCGAAGTTCTTGTAATGCTTGTCCATTTGAATTTTTATTAATACCTTGACCTCATCCAATCTATTTTCTTGAAAATATTCAAGATAGAAATCGAAAATCTTCCGGAGCTGTACATCTGGCGGTAGTTTAAGGTTATTATTGAAAAGTTCGAAGATATCACCTTCAGCGATTTTATACCGTCGTAAAAGAATATCTGCTTTTGATCTAAAATGATGGTAAAAGGCTCCTTTTGTTAAGCCAAGTTCGTTACAAATTTGATCAATAGTCACATTATCGTATCCGTATTTCTCAAACAGTCGGAAGGCTTTATCAATAAGTTTTCTTTTTGTCGCATGTGCTTGGTCTCTTCGCAAATTTCTTATATTATCCATGATTTTTCCTTTCCTGATTTAGCCACTTGAAAACTTCTCCGTTTTTGAGGTGAAGTCCTTTCTACTTTTTCGGAAAATCTTGATTTTCTAAGGCTAATTATTTTGCAAAATGCTCAATATTAATTGTGATTATATCATGAGGGGAAGAGAAAATAAAGGATTGACCAAACATACCGAAGTATGTTAAAATTTTTTTAAATCAACATACTTTAGTATGTAAAAGGACCGTGGTTTATTCTCTTATTTTTTTGGATTTAACTGTATATACAGCTATACAGTTGCTAATAGCCCAGTAGGTTAAAAAATCCGACTTGTGTTAACCTATGGGTAACTTTTATGCGTGATGGAGGGGGTGTTTTCAACTAATCCTAATAAGTATGAAGCAGCATTACTTTGGAAACAAAGGAGGAGATGGTTTTGTTAGATTTAGAACGGTTAACACAGGCGGTGGGCGATCTTGATGAAGCCGAAGTAGAAAGTTTATTAAAGGAATTTGTATCATCCAATCCAAGTTCAGATGAAACAGATGCTGTAGTCGGGGCGTGTCAGCAGGGTATGGCCATAGTAGGTGATCTATTTGAGAAAAATGTGTACTTTGTTGGAGACTTAATTTTTGCCGGTGAACTACTCACCAAGTCAATTGATATTCTCAAACCAGTGTTGGTAGCAGACAAATCTAAGAAAATCGGTACTATTGTTTTAGGAACAGTTGAAGGTGACCTTCACGATATCGGTAAAAACATTTTCGCCAGCATGGTAGAAGCAGCCGGCTTTGAAGTTTACGACTTGGGGATAGACGTACCTGCAAGTGCCTTTGTAGACAAAGTAAAAGAAGTTAAGCCACAAATCGTAGGCATGAGCGGAGTGCTTACCCTGGCTCTTGATTCTATGAAAGCTACTGTAGATGCGCTTAAAGAAGCTGGGGTTCGTGACGAAATAAAAATCATTATTGGTGGGAACCCAGTTACAGAAGATGCTTGTAAACAGATTGGTGCAGACCGGTTTACAACCAATGCTGCTGAGGGCGTTAAATATTGTCGGGAGTGGGTGAAATAGATGAGTGATGTTAAGGCTTTAGCCCAGGAAAGAACTCAATTGTTTACTGATGTGTTGGATGGTAAAATTCCGAAAAGAGTACCTATATTTTCCTTTATGCAGCAGGAATTTGCCATGCAATATGCCGGAAAAAATTTAGCAGAGGCGCAATGGGATTCCAATGCTTTTGAGGAAGTAACAGAAATAATATGTCGGGATTTCATCACTGATAATGTTCCGGTACATGCGGTCAGATATCCATCCATTTACCAGCAGTTGGGAGCCCGAAACTGGGTTATGGGTTCTAATGGTTTTATTCAGCATCCCGAAATTGAAGGATTAGCGGTAGAAGATTACGATTACTTTATTGAAGCTCCTCTTGATTGTTTTATTGAGAGAGTATTACCCAGGCTCTATTCTGAGCTTGATAATAAGGACCCGATGTCTATCGCCTTTACTCTAGCCAAGGCGTTTAAAACATTTAGTGATGAATTTGGTAACCAGGCTATGCAAACTGCCAGAATACGTGAAAAATATGGGTATGCCGAAGTGAATTTTATGGCCGCCATTTGTGAGGCTCCCTTCGATTACTTAGCGGATCAAATGAGGGGCTTCAAAGGGATTTCCTTGGATATAAGACGGATTCCGGATAAAGTTGAGGCAGCCGTTGAGGCTCTGGTTCCTTGGGTAACAAAGATGGGAATGCAGCCATTTCCGTCATTAAATTCGGCGACCTTTATACCGCTCCATATGGCCCCGTATATGAGGGATAAAGATTTTGCCAGATTTTATTGGCCTGGTTTCAAGAAGCAGCTTGACGGGCTAGCAGCCGCAGGGTTCAGGTCGTTCATTTACTGCGAGAATAACTGGATGCGGTACTTAGATTACTTAGCTGAATTACCGGCAGGAACAATTATGTTCTTTGAAGACGGTGATCCTAAGCTGGTTAAAGAAAAGCTAGGCCGCAAACATATTATTACTGGCTTTTATCCCCTTACATTGTTAAAAACCGGCACTAAGCAGGAGTGTATCGATAAAGCTAAAGAACTGATTGACATACTGGCGCCGGGTGGAGGGTATATCTTTAGTTTTGATAAAGTACTCATAACACAGGATGGCCTAAACGTAGACAATTTGAAGGCTGTCTGGGAATATGTTGCGTCAAATTCTAATTATTAAGAGGTGATAAATAATGAAGAGCAAATATTATAAAACATGGGAAGAATACAAGGCTCAACATCCTGAAATCGAAAATCAAGAAAAGACAGCGGCGCCTAAGTTGCAGGGATACGAGGAAATGCTAATTGCTTTTATTATGTTCTTGGGTATGTAACAAAAAACTAAATACTTAGTTGGTCTGATGGGGTGGTCCAAAAGTGAACGGAGCCATCGGTTCAATCTGGGGCCACTCCCTTTTTTCTTGTCTGCTCCAAAACATATGTGGAGTTTGTGGCACTACTTATTAGGAATTGACAATTGTCAATCAATGAAATGGTCGCAGGTCATGCAAATTGGTGCTCTGACAGTGGTCATTGACATCGTCTCCTTTCTACTGCACAGTATACCGGTTTGTTTTGCGGCTGCAAATTATGTTTCACGTTTTTTTGGCCCTCTGCAGTAAAATGTAACCGATATAAAACAACAATAAAACAGCCTGTTTAAGGCTGTTTTTTATAGGACGGGCTGGAGGAACTGCGTAGTAGGCTTGAATGTAGCCAAACAGGCTATTTGCTGTTGTAACTGGGGATGTGGGGACAGGCAAGACCACAAGTAATCTGAAATTGGTGGATTCCTTCAGCGGATTGGCCAGCAGCGACAGTAATATTTTATTATATCCCAATGTAGTATATAATATGAGTATAAGATAAGGGAGCAGAGAATATTGTTGGAACAGGATTTAAGTTTGTAAACAATGTCTACCAAAAAAGGAAAAGAGGTGTTTTGGTATGACGAAACATATATACACCATTGATGAAATACGGAACATTGTAAGTGAAGTTGCAAAGCAGTATGGGGTTGAAAGGGTAACTTTATTTGGGTCCTATGCCAGAGGTGAGGCAAGGCCTGGCAGTGACATTGACCTGCGTATTGATAAGGGGAGAATACGTGGGCTATTCCAGCTTTCTGGCTTTCATATTGACCTTGAGGAGAAATTTAAAACGCATGTTGATGTAATCGTTAGTGACAGCCTTGATGAGAAATTTTTAAAAAGAATAAGCAGAGAGGAGATTTTGCTTTATGAGCAATGATGCAAGAAACGTTGATATTTTGGAGCATATTATAAAATATTGTGATGAAATTTATAAAACAATAGAGTATTTTGGCAATTCCTTTGAAATTTTTAAGGCTAATTCCATTTATAGAAATGCAGTATCAATGTGCATCCTTCAAATTGGTGAGCTGTCTGGTCATTTATCTGATAGCTTTAAAGAAATGCATAATGGAGTTCCGTGGAAGAACATTAAGGGAATGAGAAACTTTATAGCGCACAAATATGGAGATATAAGTATTTCGACAGTTTGGGAAGCTGTTTCTGATGATGTGCCGAAACTAAGGGACTATTGCAATTCGATTTTAAGAAAATACCGTGTGCTTGAACAGCCTGCTTTAGAGGAGAAAAATGGGAGATAAATATGGTTCTGGATGTTATCTTCATGCTAATAATGGGCCTATGAAGAAGACAGGAAAAACCCCGTGGCAACAGCTATCGTCTTAAGGACCGCATAAAGACCGCATAAAGACCGGCACTTATGCCATACTGGCAACTACATGAAGCCGGGGTGGGTCAAAACTATTCCGGCTAAAGTGGGTCAATTTAATTCCGGCGTTGACATATAGGGATTGAAACTCGGAATGCCTTTGGCTCTGCCCCGGTCAGCCAGCCAGTTTTTAGCCTACCTATGAGGGATTGAAACAGATGGCTGGAGGCATATTTGATGAGCGAAACTCCGGAATGAAGTTCATCCAATTTATCAGAAGCGGGTGGGGTAGGATTTAAGGGTTTTAGCCTGCATTTTAGGGATTGAAATATTGCGGTTCGGCTAAACCTGGTCCATTGAGTTTGCGCTTATATTGTATGCCGTTATCACCTGGGTAAGGCATTCGGTGATCAGCTTGACTATTAATAATTGCTTCCGGAATTCCATTTGGGAACGCCTCACATATCAGACGTTCGGGGTCATCAATGAAATGGTCACAGGTCATGCAAATTGGCGCTTTGACAGTGGTCATTGACATCGTCTCCTTTCTACTGCACAGTATACCGGTTTGTTTTTGCGGCTGCAAATTATGTTTTTAGCCTACCAGGTAACAGTTCCTCATCCGAAGAAGGACGTTGACCCCAAGACTTTAAGAAACTTACTAAAACAGGCGGGGCTTGAATAAAAATCCTGCCTCGCTCCAATAAGTTAATAATAATAAATATTTAAGCGTAATTTTTCACGGCGAACAAGGCGGTCAAAAAAACCCTTACCATCCCCAAATGGTTAAATGATTTAGCCGATATACTTGTACCCGGCATGGGGGGATAACAAGCTCAAGACTTCTACTAAACACCGGGATACTGGCAGGGAAGTTTCATAAAGACGGTTAATCAGACTGGAACTGTGTAAACTGGAAAAGTACCAGATGGGCGTAAGCCCTGAATTATTAACTTCAAAGCCGAAACCGGTCAGACGGAAAATTTGTCGTCGACCTCCGGTAGCGCAAAAACCCCGGGGGATCGACGACAAAGCCAAAACAGGGCGCAGGCCTAGAAAAATAAGAAAATACTGCAAAACAGGCCTTTAAAAAAGAGCATTTTTATGGTAAAATGCTGAAAGGTACAGAAAACCAAAAAGCCTTGCTGTACCTGATTTTTTGCGCCGCCCGAACGGGTTTTTAGCCTACCTATGAGGGATTGAAACTAATTTGTATCTGAGTTTGAAAGAAGGTGTAAGGTGGTGTTTTTAGCCTACCTATGAGGGATTGAAACAGAAGAAAAATGACAAAGTCAAAGATGTTGTAATGATAGTTTTTAGCCTACCTATGAGGGATTGAAACAAAGTGTATCCTGTTTTAAAAAGTGATGATGAGAAGGGTTTTTAGCCTACCTATGAGGGATTGAAACAAACAAAAGCAAAAACATAAACCATAAATTTTATAATGGTTTTTAGCCTACCTATGAGGGATTGAAACAAAATGACTCAGGATGAATATACATTTCCCCATCTATGTGTTTTTAGCCTACCTATGAGGGATTGAAACCTTCACAAAAACTGTTTACTAATCGCAAGTAATCGGCGTTTTTAGCCTACCTATGAGGGATTGAAACAGGCAAAAGCGGCCCAGATTTGGCAGGGAATAAAGGTTTTTAGCCTACCTATGAGGGATTGAAACGCAACCAAAGAAATAATATATCCAACACCAGAAGCCAGTTTTTAGCCTACCTATGAGGGATTGAAACTGCCTCACCTACAAAACGCAAGCCAGCTATTCTATTGTTTTTAGCCTACCTATGAGGGATTGAAACCTGATCCAAATGATTTATTAGTAAATTTATATATTGTTTTTAGCCTACCTATGAGGGATTGAAACACTATTTCCGCTACTTCATCCGTAAACCTTATTGACTGTTTTTAGCCTACCTATGAGGGATTGAAACCATTTTTATCTAGTAGGTATCTGTCGCGTTTTCTTTAGTTTTTAGCCTACCTATGAGGGATTGAAACGCATATAAACCTGTTGGAGGTGTAGGAACAGTTAAGTCAGTTTTTAGCCTACCTATGAGGGATTGAAACGGTTTAGGAAATTATGCAATATTTTAATAGATTGTCAGTTTTTAGCCTACCTATGAGGGATTGAAACTGATGAATAGGTGTTTGAGTTGTGCAAAAATGGACAGCGTTTTTAGCCTACCTATGAGGGATTGAAACATTTGTCAGACGGCAAGTTATTAAGCGCCACATATGCCGTTTTTAGCCTACCTATGAGGGATTGAAACTAAATCTGTTTAGCCGTAAACACTGTAGCCAAAAGTATTTTTTAGCCTACCTATGAGGGATTGAAACGTAATGGAAAACAAGTAAGTTTAATGTTGAAGGTACAGTTTTTAGCCTACCTATGAGGGATTGAAACACTGTAATTGGTCTTTTAGCATCAGTGTCTTCGGCTTTGTTTTTAGCCTACCTATGAGGGATTGAAACTAACGGCAAAGTGACAATTCAATATTCCAATGTGCCTGGTTTTTAGCCTACCTATGAGGGATTGAAACCCAAACAGAACCAGAACAAATTAAAAAGAATATAGGTTTTTAGCCTACCTATGAGGGATTGAAACAAGTTGGGTTCCAAAGGCGAAGCGGTCAAAGAGTTGCGTTTTTAGCCTACCTATGAGGGATTGAAACTTTTCTCTGCTGAGTTATCTCAGACAACAAGGCCTCGGGTTTTTAGCCTACCTATGAGGGATTGAAACCCGATTTGAAGGAACAACTGGACGAAGCCAAAGAGCGTTTTTAGCCTACCTATGAGGGATTGAAACCCTTTTTGCCGGAGTAGACTGCCCTTGTCAATTGTCTCGTTTTTAGCCTACCTATGAGGGATTGAAACTGATGAAAGGAAACTCGAGATAGTAGAACCTAAAGTTGTTTTTAGCCTACCTATGAGGGATTGAAACCAAATCATGAAATGCGCTGTGAAACTTAACGTAGGGAGTTTTTAGCCTACCTATGAGGGATTGAAACAACAAAACTGCTCAAATGCTTGGTGTTGGTGGTTTTGGTTTTTAGCCTACCTATGAGGGATTGAAACACTAATTTGGGCCGTAATCTGCAGGCCAAAGCTCAGAGTTTTTAGCCTACCTATGAGGGATTGAAACGCCCATTAAGTTGTTAATCTGTTTTTGTACTCCGAGTTTTTAGCCTACCTATGAGGGATTGAAACAATGGTCCGGTTTATTTTATCTGCAACCTCTTTATCCGTTTTTAGCCTACCTATGAGGGATTGAAACCAATTTTTTGATTTTGCATTTTATCATCCTCCTTGTGTGTTTTTAGCCTACCTATGAGGGATTGAAACAAATGAGCAGAAACATGTTTCCCACTCGCTTTATGCAGTTTTTAGCCTACCTATGAGGGATTGAAACTTGGCAAACCAGTATGGTCCAGTTATGGCACGATAAGTTTTTAGCCTACCTATGAGGGATTGAAACAGCAGGGAAGCTGACCGTTCTTGTTGGTGCTAGTCGGTTTTTAGCCTACCTATGAGGGATTGAAACTCAATTGTTTTGCCATTGTTATTCCCCCTCTTGGTCCGTTTTTAGCCTACCTATGAGGGATTGAAACCTTCCTCTTTGTCCTCTCTCGGACAACTTTCTTCTTGTGTTTTTAGCCTACCTATGAGGGATTGAAACATAAGTAAAGCATTAGAAATTTGGCATCATTTGATAAGTTTTTAGCCTACCTATGAGGGATTGAAACTTCCACCGGCAACTGTTTCCGTACCAAAGAAGAAGCGTTTTTAGCCTACCTATGAGGGATTGAAACACAGAAATTCTCACAAGGAAACAAGAAGAGAATATCCTGTTTTTAGCCTACCTATGAGGGATTGAAACCACTAACTGGGCCCCGTCGACATTCCATTTTTTGTCCATGGTTTTTAGCCTACCTATGAGGGATTGAAACAGTCAATCACGAACAACTCAGCCAGATAGATTTTTACTCCGTTTTTAGCCTACCTATGAGGGATTGAAACACACCGCCTATTACGAAATTTCCGCCGATAGCCCCGCGGTTTTTAGCCTACCTATGAGGGATTGAAACCCGAGATAGAAAAAAAAAGACCCGCTATTTCAGCGAGTTTTTAGCCTACCTATGAGGGATTGAAACCTGAATTTTCTCTCGCACACGAAATGGCGCATGTACTTGTTTTTAGCCTACCTATGAGGGATTGAAACGACAATAAAAAGTTTATTCCACTTCCCAAAAAGGAGTTTTTAGCCTACCTATGAGGGATTGAAACAGGGACAAGCTAGCCGAATGTGGGAAATATGTTATTTCGGTTTTTAGCCTACCTATAAGGGATTGAAACACTTCATCTACTTTTGTCTCAACAATACTCATGCGTTCGTTTTTAGCCTACCTATAAGGGATTGAAACAGATGACTGTAAATGTCAAAAACCATATCCCATCGTCCTGTTGACATATGTAATGGTATTTGATGAAAATAAAAACCATTTGTTTGGGATATGCCCTCTCTGCGGAACGACTCATACTACTAAAGGTCTTAAGCGTACCTGATAAGGAATTGAAAATCAAAAGGGGTTGAGGAAATGAATGACGATGTAAAGGAAAGGCTCATGAAAACCAAAAACACAGAAGAATTTTGGCAGATTATAAAAGAAGAATACCCGGGAGACAAATTGTCGATGTATTTTTTATGGGAGGAACTGGGCAAGGATGTATTTGGACATCTTACTAAGTTGATATTCCGTTATAACCCGGAATGAAGTTCATCCAATTTATCAGAAGTAGCTAGGGCAGGATTTGGGTTTTTAGCCTGTCTGCGAGGGATTGTAATATTGCAGGGAACGCCTCACATATAAGACGTTCGGGGACATCAATCAAATGGTTGTAGGTCATAAATGATTCAGCCGAAAAAATTGTCGCCCCGTCTACAAGGCGGGGCTTTTATGGTGCGAAAGGTTTATTTTTCTTACCCGGGCCAAAAGTGCCCTAAATGCCGGAAAACCGGTGACAGGATCAAGAACGGTATCATCGGTTAAAAGGTTTACATTGGCCTCGGCCCAGCCATGGGGAACATAGATCACTTGAGGATGTAGCTCCTCTGTTAACTTTGCCTTGAGCTCAATTCTTCCTCTCAGGGACTCAACGGCAATCAACTCTCCGTCTTTTATCTTTAGCTTTTCGGCTGTTTTTCTGTTCATTTCAACTAAGGGCTCATACGCCCGTTTACGGAATGAAGGCAGGTTACGGTAGCGGGAATGGATATAACTGAGAGCCCTCGCCCCGGTGCTGAGAATAAACGGATAATCTCTGGCAATTTCGGGCGTGGACCAGGGACTTTCACCAGGCTCGTGATATGTTGGCAGAGGATAATACCCGTGGTTTTCCAACTGTTTGGAATAGATTTCAACTTTTCCTGAGGGAGTATTAAATCCCTCTTCTTCATATTTTTTGTATTGCTTTTCCTGATAAATATAGCCGTTCGGACACTCAGCCAGTTGTTCAAAATCAAGGCCTAATGGTTTTAATCTAAAATTAATTGCTTCATACTCGGTTTTGGGTGAGAATTTCTGCCCGTATCCCAGCCTGGTGGTCAATTCTCGCCAAAAGGCCCAGTCAGTTATAACGTCTCCGACTGGTAGTGCTTTTTGAGCTATTCCCAACCTTGGGTCGCCTATTATGTAGGAATGGTCCCATATTTCATCGCGTTCCCAGAACGTTGCTGCAGGGAGAACCAGATCAGCAAGTTTAGCTGTTTCCGTCAGAAACAGGTCCATGACCGCCAGAAACTCTAATTTACCCAGTGCTCTTTTAACTTTTCCGGCGTCAGGCCAAGTTAAAACAGGATTACTTCCAACAACTATTAAACCTTTTATAGGGTATGGCCTGCCTTCGAGAATTGCTCTTGGATACAAGTTAGCCTGGGCACGATTAGTATATTTATGAAATAAGGGGAACTCTTCTTTGCCAATGGCCGGCTTTTCTGTTGCAGTTTCTACCAATACAGGAGACAATTTCGGCGGTGGGGTAAAGATAGCCCCTCCTGGTATGTCCAGGTTACCCGTTATTGCCTGTAACACAGACATGGCCCGTTCGGCCTGAAACCCGTTGGTGAGAAGTTCCGGTGCGATTCCGGAAGCAATACTGGCCGGTTTACAGGACGCATACATGCGGGCAGCCTTTCTGATTTTATCCGCCGGTACCCATGTAATCTTTGCCACTTCTTCCGGAGGATATTGCCGGATATGCTGAAGAAGCTCACTGAAACCAATGGTCCATTTGTCAACGAACTCACGGTCATAGAGATTTTCCCCGATGATTACGTTAAGCAGGCCAAGAGCCAGGGCTGTGTCAGTCCCAGGGCGAAGTTGGAGATGGAGGTCGGATTCTCTTGCCGTTGAGGTTGCCCTGGGGTCTACTACAATGAGCCCGGTCCCCTTTTTGCGTGCCTCGTTGATAATACGCTTCACCGGAGGATAGGATTCTTTTGGGTTGTACCCCCAGAGAATTACACATTTGCTGTTTGGCAGGTCCGGAACCGGCAGGCTGCCGCAGGTAATTTCATTGGCGATTAATTTGGAGAGGTAGCAGTGGCTCCCGCTCGTGGAAAAGTTCGGCGTTCCGAACAGCCTGCAAAACAGTTCCACATAAGGGGTGAATTCTTTTCTTACTCCTGCATGGCCAACGTGAACGGCCAGGGATTCTGCTCCATATTTGGCCTTAATATCTTTTAACTGCCGTGTGATCAGAGAGAAGGCTTCATCCCAGGATATTTCCCTAAACCGGCCCTTACCGTCTTTTTTCAGGGGATGCCGGAGCCGATCCGGGGCGTTTAAGATTTCCGGAATGAGCATTCCCTTTGCACAAATATACCCGTGACTGAGAGGATGCCCCTGCCGGCCTGAGGTTTTAATGAGCATATCTTTTTTTATGAAAAGATTAATCCCGCAGCTTCCGCCACAGTTTCCGTTGCACATGTCGCAGACTGACTGAGCTAACTTAACTTCTGGTATCCCCTCGCAGAGTTTAACTTGCCAATTATTATCGCCCATTTATTCGACTCCTTTTAACCAAAACATGCTTACTAGCCAGCCCTATTTACCAAGTGTTTCATGGGCCTTTTTAATAAACGACTGGTCGATTACTTCTTCAAAAGGCACCGGTTTGGTAATAAGACCGACATCCTTACAGAACCTCTCTACAGTTGCATATCCTTCTTTCGTAAAATAACCGTCGGGAGAGAGGGAACGCTTTACAGTATTGATTAACCTGGCATCGATTTTCCTTCCCGGGAAAAGCGGGGCAATCTTGGCAGCGACTTCTTCATCGGAATGATCAAATTGCCACTTCATAGCTTTCACCACGGCATTTACAAACTTTTGAACGGTTTCGGGATTTGTTTTAATAAAGTCATCAGTGACCTGAACAGTCATAGCCTCATATCTTTCCGAGCCAAATATTTTTTTGTGCTGTGGTGGGTCAGTGGCATCAACCAGGATATTTGCGCCAATGGCCGTAAATTCAGGGTACCTTGAGGCACGTACATAGGTACCGTCAATTTCCCCCTTGCTCAGGGCTGCTATTTCAGCGCCATACTCTAAATTGGCGAAGGTTACGTCTTTATCGGGGTCCAAACCGGCAGTTTTCAGTACAGCCCTGGCAAAGGCGTATGGTGCTGAACTCGGCATACCGGCAAAAATAACTTTGCCTTTGAGATCGCTGATTTTGTTAATGCCTTTTCGTGTGGCGAACATATAAGGCTGGTTATATGTAGTTGTTAAAATAACTTTTGTTTTTTTACCCTGCTCATAAGCCCTCAATACAGGTTCAAAACCAATGATACAAAACTGGGCATCTCCGCTGACTAATCCAAGTAGCGCCAAAGGCCCGTCTTTATATGTGACAAATTCTGCTTCCAGACCTTCCTCTTTAAAATAACCCAGTTGGTGGGCAAGATAGACAGGGAGCCAGTACTCGCCCCTGGTAGCTTCAGCTACTACAACTTTTTGGAGTTTTGGTTGTTTTTCAGTTGGCTCACCGGTGTTTGCCGTCGCCTTTGTTTGCCCTGCCGGTTGTTTAGCGCAACCCGCTAAAAAAGGCGTTATCAACATTAGCGCTGCTAGCACGGTGCTCAAAAGTACTTTGCGTCTCATTTAACCTGTCTCCTTTCTCCAAAATATTGTTGTTTAATTTATAGCCAAAGTTTAACTGCAGAATCACCTCCTATGAGATAGTATCGTAATCAACACGGGGACGCCATTTTAAAAGGCGTTTCTCCAGAATTTTTAACCCCGTGTTCAGGATCAGCCCGGTAAAGAGGAGTAATACTATACAGGACATTACCCGGTTGATCTGATACGTTCCGGTTGCATATTGAATCATCCATCCCAAGCCGGCGCTGGCACCTATATATTCCCCAACGATAGCCCCAAGCAGGGAAGCGCCCAGCCCTCCCCGGAGCCCTGCCAAAATCCAGGGGACGCACGAAGGCAAAACGACTTTTGTAAATAACTGAAGTTCATTTGCGCCCATTAACTTGACTGCTCCAACCAGGTTTGGGTCAACGCTTTTAATCCCTCCGTAGGTATTAAAGAAAACGAGATAAAAAACCATCAGGAGTGACAAGAAAACTTTGGATTCGATACCAAGCCCGAACCAGAGGACGAAAACGGGAGCCAGCGCCAGTTTGGGAATGCCGTAAAGAGCCGTAATAATCGGCTCAAAAATCTTTGCCAGTAACTCAATTCTCCCAAGGATAAACCCGCCGGCCATGCCCAAAAATGTGCCAATGGTCAAACCCAGGAATGCCTCTTTTAATGTAATGGTCAGATGTTTGCCAAGTTCCCCTGATATGAAGAGGTGTTTTAAATCTTTGAAAATCTGTGAGGGCTGACTGATATAAAATGGGTCAATTATTTTAAATTCAGCAACAAGTTCCCAGGCCAAAATCAACGTTATTACAAAAATAATTCTTAAGACAGTTGCTCTGACTTCCGGATTTGCACGTACAACGTTTTTCATGAAGACGCCTCATTTCTATAGGATTTCATTACTTCGTTACTTAAATCTCCCCAAATACGTTTATGAAGCTGAATAAATTGAGGAGTGAATTTGATCTCGGCCACAGATCTGGGGCGGGGCAATGATACCAGGTATTCGGCTTTCACAGTGGCCGGCCGGGCGCTCATCAAAATAACCCTGTCGGCAAGGGTTATCGCTTCGGCCAGGTCGTGGGTTACAAATAAGATGGTTTTTTTTGTTTCCTGCCATAATTTTAAGATGTCATCCATAAGCTCGTCTCTTGATTGAACATCCAGCCCGACAAAGGGCTCGTCCATAAATATTATCTCAGGGGCATAAGCCAGAGTCCTGATTATAATAGCTCTCTTCCTCATCCCGCCCGAAAGCTCAAAGGGGTAACTTTTTTCAAAACCGCCCAAACCGACCTGTTTAATCAACATGGCGGCAATTTCTCTTCTTTCTTTTTTGGCCATACCTCTGATTTCGAGTCCAAGTTCGACATTTTCCATTATCGTTCGCCAGGGAAGAAGGGTATCAGCCTGGGATATGTGGCCCCTTTTGACACTGGAACTCCTGCTGGGACTGCCGTTAATAAGAACCTGGCCGGTATCGGGTTCATAAAGTCCGGCCAAAACATTTAGCAGGGTGCTCTTACCGCAGCCGCTTGGACCGACAATGGCAACAAATTCGTGTTTCCTGACAGACAGACCGACATCTTTGAGAGCCTCGATTTGTTTGCCGTTCTGAGTGTGAAAAAATTTGTTTATATCTTGTGCGCACAGTATCACCTGCTTCATCCTTTCAAGAACGAATTTGCCGTATCAACATAATTGTATATAAAAACTATATATGTGACCAATAAAAGTTTTCTATCAAAGGTCGCATAGAGATAATTAATTCTTATCCATTGTTGCCGGTTCTAAGTCCTCTCCCTTGCGCATAGTTATTTCCCTGTGAAAAACTATTGGGGGGAGGGAAGAAGGACGCGCAGGTTCAGTTGTGTTCTGCTGGCTTTGTTTTTATTGTGCTCATTGCCGGGTCCGGTATTTGCCACTGAAGCAAAAAAGATAATTATCAACAAGAAGGTTAACAAGCTGGCTTATCTGGAAAACGGCCAAGTGAGCAAGATTTTTCCGGTGGCCACGGGGCGCACGCCGGACCTCACGCCTGAAGGTTCTTTCCGGGTGGTCCGTAAAGTGGTCAATCCATATTACAATAAGTTAAAAATACCCGGTGGCAGTCCCAGAAATCCGCTGGGCGCCCGCTGGCTGGGGATTGATGCACGCGGCACCTCGGGCGGAACTTACGGTATTCACGGAACGAATAACCCGAAATCCATCGGGAAATATGCTTCCGGCGGCTGCATCAGGATGTTTAACCAGGATGTTATTTGGCTTTATGAACGGACGCCCATTGGGACGCCGGTGGAAATTATCAACAGAGACTGGGACCTGGAAGGAGACGGGTTACAGAAGTTTGTTGAACTTGTGGTTAACGGAAAGACCGTTGCTCAGGACGGGGAAGGCAGAGCCTATTTGGAAGATAACAGAGTAATGGTTCCCATCCGGACGCTGGCAGAGGCGTTGGACGCTGTAATAACATGGGATGCCGGGAAAAAAGAGGTTACCGTGCAGCAAGGGGAGACGCAGATATGTTTTGTTGTGAACAGCAGGGAAATAACGGTTAACGGTATCCCAAAAATAATAGATAAACCTGTGATTATGAAGCACGGCAGGGCTTTTGTCCATGTCAGGGTCCTGGCCGAGGCTTTTGGCTATGGGGTAACATGGGATGAAAATAACTGTACGGTTGTACTGACGAAACCATAACCAGACAAAAGCACAGCCCGGCGGGCTGTGCTTTATCTGGTTCCGGTTTTTTTCGTTTTTCTGAGAGATTTCAGATACTGTTCGTAAAGCTTTAAGTGTTTTTCAATCTCTTTAACCAATTCCTTCTTTTTCATCTGTGACCTCCCGACCGTTCTTATTATAAGTATAGACATCATACAGAGGTTTTAGACTTTGGCCGGGAGGTGACTTAGGAAACTTTATTTTTTCAAGTGATAGGGAACAGAACTGATCACTATATCTTTGCGCATGAGCAGGAGGAACTTCAGCCACATGCCTGTTTGATTGTGCAGGAAATAATGCCACCATTTCCGGGGCACAAATTCGGGGATGAGCACAGTGACTTTATCGTTTTCTCCGGCCCGGGCTTCCACCCTATCGATAAACCGCAGCAAAGGCCCGAAGATAGAACGGTAAGGAGAAGGAATAACCAGCAAATCTACGCCAAAGTTCCATTTCTTCCACTCTTCTTTTAATCGACCGGCTCCTTCTTCACTGATGCAAATGTGAACAGGAATTATATTATCCGTCATGGATTTGGCGTATTCGATGGTATTGATCACAACTTTGTTTATATTGGCGATGGGCACGATAATAATGGGATTAAGTTTACGGTAACATGCACAGCCGTTGGGGTCCAGTTCGGCAGTGATTTCAGAATAATGCCGGTGTATTTTTAGAAATGTCAGGACAAGCACTGGGATAATGATAATAACGACCCAGGCCCCATACAGAAACTTTGTGCGGGCGATAATTACGACCGCTATGCTGGTGGCCAGTGCGCCGAGCCCATTAATCAGCGCGTGATTTACCCAGCCTTTTTCCTTGGTTTTTAGCCAGTGTACGACCATGCCGCTTTGGGAAAGGGTAAAAGAGAGGAAGACTCCTACGGCATACAAAGGAATTAAGGCATGGGTAGAACCGCCGAATATAATTACCAGTATGGCTGACAGGAACCCAAGGGTGATAATGCCGTTGGAAAATACTAATTTATCCCCGCGCATGGCCATAAACCTGGGCATAAACCCATCTTTGGCCAAAAGAGAAGCCAATCGGGGAAAATCGGCAAAACTGGTGTTGGCGGCCAGGACCAAAATAGCCGTTGTACTGGCCTGGATCAGGAAATAAAGCGGCGAACGGCCAAAGATGGCAGCGGCAATTTGCGACACCACTGTCTGGTCATGAACGGGTACAATCCCGAAAAACCTGGCCAGGAGCGTAATTCCAACAAACATGGTCATCAGGATACTACCCATCCAAACCAGGGTTATCCCGGCATTTTTTGACTCTGGTGGCCGGAAAGCAGGCACTCCGTTGCTGATTGCTTCCACGCCGGTCAGAGCAGAGCAACCTGAAGAAAAGGCCCTGAGAATAAGGTACAGGGTAACACCCTGCGCCGGCCCCGCAGTCGCCATGGCGTGAGTCGGAACATAAGAACCGGTAAAATATTTGATGAGCCCCGCAAAAATCATAATGTATATACTGAAAACGAAAATATAAGTCGGTACTGCAAATATGGTGGCTGATTCTTTCATTCCCCTGAGGTTGGCCAGGGTAACCAGGGCTATGAAAAAGAGGCAGATGGCTACCCTGTATTCAAGAAGTGCAGGGAAGGCAGATGTAATGGCCGCTACTCCTGCTGAAATACTTACGGCCACGGTAAGGACATAATCAGTCAATAAAGCTGCGGCTGCCACCAATCCTGGGGCGGTACCAAGGTTATCCTTGGCTACTATATAAGCCCCGCCTCCGTTCGGATATGCATAAATAGTCTGGCGATAGGAGGTTATGAGTATAACCAGTAACGCCGAAATAACCAGAGCTACCGGCAAAGACAAACGCAGGGCGGCAGTGCCTGCCGTAACCAATACCATTAAAATTTCTTCCGTGGCGTAAGCAACGGAGGATAAAGCATCAGAAGAAAAAACTGCCAAAGCCCTGGCTTTGCCCAGACGTTCCTGCATCAGCCTGGAAGTGCGCAATGGCCGGCCCAACAAAAATTTTTTGGTTGCCCGAAAAACAGCCGTTGTCATAATAAACACCTCGAAACAAAAAAATAAAACCCAGGGTTTTCCTGGGAGATGGACAGACGGGCAGAAAATACCTGTTTATCACGCCTCCCTTTCAACGCTTACGAGGTTAGCTGCCGGGTTCGGGTCGAAAGAGTAACCCTACTCAATAGAGATTCACCCCTGTGTAAATGGGTCCCCCGTTCCTTATCGGATTCAGCGCATTAAGCAGTGCTTTTTTCTGATAACAATATTACTCCTTTTATGCCGGAATGTATATGGCTGTTTTCAGCTTTAAAGAGAGTTGACGGTCCGTGCAGGGCTATGGTAAAGCGTGGGTGAATCAGGACACAATCAATTAAAATATTTCATCATTTAGCTAATGCAATCTTGCCTTTTATTGGTCTGCCATTATTTGCATAAAAAGTGAATATTTTTAGTCTTTTTTGTAAACAATTTAAAAGCGATAATATTGTTAAGGAGAACTTCTTCATTCTCCTAAAATCCCCAAAACATGGGCCGCCTTTTAAGGCGGTCATTTTTTTGCGCCAAAAAGACAAAAACTTTCAACGGCGACATAAAACGACAAGTTTTTTACGGACTTTTAAATATAATTAAAAATTAGAGTAGTAGTGTTATGTTAAGTCCGATAGAAAAAATACCGGCAATTATGTATTTAAAATTGGGAGGATTGGAGAGGATTATTATGGAAATTGATTTGAAAAGAAAAGAAATAATGTTGATAATAATTATAGTGTTGGCGCTGGTTTTCGGACTGGGATACCGCCTGGCCGGTTCCGGGCTGACAAACCCATATGAAACGGTGATGACTGAAACCGATGAGGAAAATGATGCTGCGGATGAGGGAAGAGGAGCAGCTAAAACCGCGGAAGCCGGGCAGAAAGGAGAAAGCCCGGAGGAAGACCGGGTTGCCCAAATGGTTTACTTTCATATCGTGGGCGCAGTGAATAAGCCCGGATTATACTGGCTGCCGCAGGGGGCGCGAGTTGCCGACGCCGTCCGCTTGGCTATCCCCAGTTCCAGGGCTGACCTGAACGCATTAAACCTGGCCGAGTTGGTTGTTGACCAACAAAAAATTTATGTGCCCAGACAGGGAGAGGTTAACCGTTTTACTTCCGCGCAACCGCCGGTTGCTTCCCCCGGTTCCGGTGTTCGACCCGCAGGTCCCACGGGGAAGGTCAATATTAATACCGCTTCCGCCAAAGAATTGGACAGTCTGCCCGGCATAGGACCCGCTTTGGCGGAAAGAATTATCGAATACCGGCAAAGTAACGGTGGCTTTAAAAACATCAGTGATTTAAAGAAGGTGTCGGGTATTGGCGACCAGAAATTTGCCAAGCTGAAGGATCTAATTACCATATGACGATGCCGGTTGAATATTCGAGGTATCTGCTATGAAAAAGGTTTTTGTCCATTATACGGCATGTTTTATTTTAGGTATTATCACTGCCACTTACCTGCCCCTGCCCAGGGGCCTTTTGATTTCAGGTTTAATTTTATCTACTGCGCTGGTCCTGTTTAACAAGTTTTTTTCCTGGCGCAAAACTTCTGTTTATATTTTGCTGGCCTTTGTTTTTCTGGGGGCTTTGCGGCAGCATTATGCTCTTGACCGGCTGGCAACTGCCGACCGTTATCTGGTGAACAAAAATATAGAAGTTTGCGGTATGATTTGCGAGGAACCGGTGGTAAGGGAAAATACGACAGATTACATCTTCAAAATCAATGAGCTGAAGGGAGGAAATAAAGATACTGAAAAAATCAGCGCAAAAATATTGGTAAGGCTCCGGAACACCCCTGTTCCGGCTACCGCGGCAAAGAGCCGCAAAGTCCACAGGTATGGGGAAATACTATGTGTTCGGGGAGTTCTCGAATCTCCGCCGCCACCTTCGAATCCGGGGCAGTTTGACTATCGGAGCTACTGCCGGCAGCAGGGTATCAGCGGGATCATGTATCCCGAAAAGGTGACCACCGTTGGTATGGGCCGGAAAACCGTAGCCGGCGTAGTTACCGGGGGAGCAATAAAAATAAAAGAAAAACTGCGCGATATAGCCCTTCGTTCTTTACCGCAACAGGATTATTATGTAGTAGATGGATTGTTGTTTGGCGGCGCCGGTAATTTAAACGGGGATTTTAAAACCGACCTACAAAAAACCGGGGTAATTCATGTTTTATCTGTTTCCGGGTTTCATGTCGGCCTGGTCATGGCCGGAACGCAGGTTTTGCTCCGTTGTTTGCGGATTAGAAAGAAACGGGTTCATATTTTGGTTGCGTTGGCAGTTTTGTTCTTATACACATTGATGACGGGATGGCGCCCTTCGGTACTACGGGCGGCGGTAATGGCCTGTCTGCCGTTGGTGGGCAGTGTTCTGGGCAGGAAAAGCAGTTGGCCGGTTTCTTTAAGCGCCGCATGTATGCTGCTGATGATGTGGAACCCGGCCAATCTCTTTACCACAGGAGCGCAACTTTCCTTTGCCGCCACCTGGGGCATATTATATCTGACATCGCCCATTAAAAACCTGATTGGATTTATGCCTGCGGCTTTAAGAGGTTCCCTGGCGGTAATATGTGCTGCCCAGATTAGTACGATGCCTTTGTTAATTTATTATTTTAATTATCTGCCTCTTTTTTCAGTTCTGGCCAATCTCCTGGTTGTTCCGCTCATTACATTAATTATTTTGTTGGCCTGCACGTCACTGACGGTTGGCTTGCTTTTTTTACCCGGCGCTGTATTGCTGAATACAGGGACTTCCTGTTTGTTACAGGTTGTCAGGTGGATAGTCTGGATCGTCGGCCAGTTGCCCGTAGCTGTTTATAACATACAAAGCCCCCGCCTCTGGGAATTGGTGATTTGGTACGGGATACTTGTGTTATTGGGCGCCCTCTATTGGGAAAGATTGCTTTACTTGCGGGTTTTATGGATTTACAAACGAAACCGCAGGAGTGCAGTCACGTTGGCTTTATTTCTTATGTGCATTTTTGTCTGGTTCGGCGTAATCTTGCCTGCCAAGCGATTAAACGTCACTTTCCTGGATGTGGGCGAAGCGGATTGCGCTGTGGTTATCGGCCCACGCAGGTATGTGCTTGTCATTGATACAGGAGGAAGTTTGGGGTTGAAAAAATCCTTCGACCCGGGCAGGACGGTTTTGACGCCATATTTGCGCAGTATGGGTGTGCAGCAGGTAGACCTGCTGGTTTTATCTCACTTCCACCGGGACCACATAGGAGGAATCGCCGGATTGGCCGGCGAATTTACTATAAAGCAGGTTTTGGTGCCCGGAGAGTGGGAAGATTCAGAAGAGGCTCGCCAGGTATTTGCTTTGCTGAAAAGGAAGCACATTCCCTTCATCAATGCCGGGCGGCTGAAGCAAATTGTTTTGGAACCCGGGTTGCAACTGAGGATATTGGGGCCGCCTCGGAAGAACTTCGAAAACACTGTATCCGATGTCAACAACAATTCACTGGTACTGAAATTGACATATGGCCAAGTTACCTACTTGTTTCCGGGGGATATCCAGCAGGAGGCCATAGATTATTACTGTAGTGAAGCTGCAGAAGCGGAAGTAGGTACGTTAACAGCTACCGTATTAAAAGTACCGCACCATGGCAGTAAAGGCTCTTTTGATTCCCGCTTCTACGATAAAACAAGACCGCATATTGCAGTGGTTTCTGTCGGACCGAATTATTTCGGCCACCCTGACCGACGAGTTATTGAAGAATTGAAACAAAGGGGCGCCATGGTTTACCGTACCGACCGTACCGGAGCGGTTACCTGCCTGAGCGACGGAAAAAGTATAAGGGTTTCTGCGTTTCGGAAGGAGGGCATGGATTGAGCTACCAAGCTTTGATGAACAGTCTGAAAAGGAAGGTTGTTTTACCCGTTTATCTCTTTTGGGGAGAAGAAACTTTTTTGCTGGAAGAGGTGTTGGCAAAATTCAAATATCAACTTATTCCTCCTGATGTCAGGGATTTTAACATGGATGTGGTAGAGGGCAAAAATGTTTCTCCTGAAGACATCGTCAGACTTGCTACGACGCTGCCGTTTATGTCTGATAAACGGGTTGTGATAATAGAAAATGCGGACCTTTTTAAAGCGCAGAAAAAAACCGGTGAAAAAAGCGACCAGGCCAAAAGTCAGGAAGAGTTGCTGATAGAATATTGTAAACAACCGCTGGACACAACCTGCCTTATATTTACTTCCGACAGCGTGGACCGGAAAAAGAAGCTTTTTAAGGCCGTTCAGGAAACAGGTATGGCGGTGGAATTTACGCCTCTGAAAGATACTGAATTAAACGATTGGGTTGAAAACAGGATCAACGGGATGGGGAAAAACATAGAAACCGAAGCCGTTGACGAACTGGTGGCGGCAGTGGGCAGCAATCTAAGAATGTTGGATGCGGAACTCCGGAAGCTTTTTAATTATACAGGGGAAAGAAAGGTTATTAACAGGGAAGATGTTCTCCAGTTAGTCAGCAAAACTACGAATTTAAGCATTTTTGAACTTGTTGATGCTGTCGGTGAGCGGAATTCCCAAAAGGCCATTCAGTTGATGAGGGAAATGATTATTTACGGGGAGCCGCCCGTGAGGCTTTTGTTTATGGTGGCCAAGCATTTCCGGACACTTTTGCAGGCGAAAACGCTGTACTTGACCGGTTATGCCGAGAAACAGGTAGCCACTCAACTGCAGATTCACCCCTACGTGGCCCGGAAATGTGTCCGGCAGTCGAAAAACTTTAGCCGGGAAGAACTGGAACAGGCCCTGGAAAAAATCCTTGAGACGGATATTTCAATTAAAACCAGCTACCGCGAACCCGTCCTTGCCCTGGAACTTCTTTTCGTAAATCTCTGCCGACAGGAAAGGGCAATATAAAAAGCATGTCCGCATGGACATGCTTTTTATTAACCTTGCACCTTTTGTAATTTCTTGACCAATCTGGACTTTTTTCTGGCAGCGGAATTTTTATGTAAAACGCCCTTAGTGACTGCCTTATCAAGGGCCGAAATGGCAACAGTCAACTTAGCCTTAGCTTCATCGATATTAGCGTTTTCCAAAGCATTTTCAAACTTGCGGATAGCTGTTTTAACAGAAGACTTGATGGCGCTGTTCCGTAAAGTCCTTTTTTTGGTGATTTCTACCCTTTTCATAGCAGATTTAATATTTGGCATGGGCTTCACCTCCTTAAAAGAACGCTTATCCTATCGAAATTTATAATTTCCTTGAATAACACACTACATTTTACCACGTGGTAAATAAAAAAGCAAGGGCAAAAACGTATAGACATAATTTTTTTGGAGAATTATATTCCTGAAAAGCTTTATAGGAGGTGAAGAATATGCAGAGTTGGATAGGCTTCATTGTCAGGTTTATTGTTTCCGGGTTAGTATTGTTGCTGGTTGCAGCCTTACTGCCGGGAATTAAGGTGGCAGGGTTTACCGGAGCTTTGATTGCCGCAGCAGTCATAGCTATTATAGGTTTCCTGATTGAGCGTATCATGGGCGATAAAATTTCACCACAGGGCAGGGGCATTGTTGGCTTTATTACATCTGCTGTGGTTATTTACCTGGCCCAATACATTGTTCCTGCTTATTTAAGTGTAAGCATCATCGGCGCGCTGTTGACAGCCTTTGTGGTAGGACTCATCGATGCATTTGTGCCTACTTTGTTAAGATAGAAGAAAGGTCTTCACAAATCTGTTTCTGCAATAAAAAAGTTATTTTTGGAATAACCGAAAGCACATAAGGTCCAAATCACCTAAGTGGCGATGGCTGTTGCGAGGTCTGTGCCGGTGGTTTGGGCCTTTCACTTGTGGTATCGGCCTGGCTTTTAGTTATTTTTCGTCGTTGAGCAAAGAAACGATGACATCGGCTATGAGGGAGGCAGAGTTTAAAGCCTCTTCTTTAGTGTTGTTTAAGCTACCAATTTCCAGCAGGAGAGCGGAGGTGCTGTATTGTTGGTTGTAACGCCCCTTTTTGACTGATATCCCGCGGGATAGCCCCGGATACAGTTCATCCATTTTAGCCGCAAGTTTTCTGGCCAAGGCCAGGTTTTCCCTCCATCTAGGGTGTTCAGCCCGGGCATCGGTGCCTACAACAATTAATACTTTGGCACAACTTTTCCCGTTGATTTGCACCTGGGTACGCTCACGGGGCAGAGAACTGTCACGGTGAATATCAAAGAGCATACGCAGAGATTTATTGTTGGCCAGCAAGTCTTTTACCGTTTTCTGGGACTCCACATATGATTTATTGAATGCGGTATCGTGAATTTTATCGGAGTAGATTGTTGGGATTTTATATTTATCTTGTATTTTTTGCGCGATAGATTTTGCTACCTCCATAACGGCTCCCGCTTTTCCTTTAACATGGGCGATGCCTTCCGTCAGTTGGTATGTTTCGCTGGAATGAGTACAGTAGAAGGCTACCAGCGGCGAATCTGCGCGGATGTCATTTTTTATTTTCTGTTCCTCTGCTTGCGGGTTGGGGTGGGGCGGGTCGGTTATTGAATCAGGTTCGGCATCGTCCAGATTGTCCTGCTCAATTGGAATCATGTTCATTACCGGGACTTCGGCTTGCAGAAAGTTCACCGGGTCATCAAGTTTTATGCCTGTCAAAACAAACAGGAAAAAATTAAAAGGATTCCATTGGGTGTGGTGCAAGTTACCGTCGTCGCTGGCTTCTTTAAGAGCCGGTATGTTGGAAAAAAGCAGGTTTTTCAGCGTTGCGCTGTTTAATTTATTTACCAGTGGCAGTCCTTTGCTAACAGTGTCACTGTTTAAATTTTTGAACACCGGAGCTACCATGGCATTGGTATCCGAAAGAAACCGGGAACCTAATCCGGCGAAAAAGATAACGACAATTAATAAATATATGCCCATACTTTTTAGTAGAGGGGATATTCTCCTTAAAGAATGAGCTCGCAAGGGGACCACTCCTAAACTTTTGGGTACTTTAATTTATATGCTTGTTTCATTTTTTTATACTTCAGCTAGGTCTTTTCTCTTTTTCTGGTCCCTTTTATGGACCTAAGATTTAGACAAAAGTTTGGGAAACGGCTGGGTGGGTAAACTAAATTATGTAGAAAAATTCTGCGTCATGGAAAACCCTATATTGGAGGAATCGCTGATGGATCGGACCAAGATGTTCATTTTTATTCTGGCAGGTTTTATTTTGATTTTACTGGGCGTAAATAAAGCCTACCGGGCCAATCTGGCAATGACGGGAGCTACGGAGATTCCGCAGCCTGTTACCTGGAACCTTCGGGAGGAAACAGTTACTGTGTCAGTATTTGGTGACAACTTCGGTATTAGAGACCCGGAGGGAAAGGCTATATTTTACCTCAAATACTGGGACGACCGGGCGAATAGCCTTTGGAACCGGTCGCTCATCAAAGCTGAGCAACTTTACAACAACGCCCGGGAAAAGGCTACGGAAGTTACCTGTAGGTTCCATGCTTACCTTGACCGTTAATCATGCAACTTTTCAATAATTCTTCTTTCCGGCGCATCCCAAAAGTGGTATATTAAATAAAGGTATAACAAGGGGAGATGAAAGGAGATTATTCATGTCAACAGGGAAAACAGTAGCCAAGGCGGCAGGTATGCTGATGGTGGCAATGCTGGTATCCAGGGTCCTCGGTTACGTAAGGGAAATAGCCCTGACTTCCAAGTTTGGACAAACTTCGGTAACAGACGCTTACATAGCTGCTTTTACGGTCCCGGATTTACTTTATAACCTGCTGGTAGGGGGAGTGTTAAGTTCAGCCTTTATTCCTGTTTTCTCCAGTTACGTGGCCCGAAACGAGGAAAAGGATGCCTGGGAGGTAGCCAGCACTGTTATAAATCTGGTGGTCATAGTCATGACCGTGGGCATTGTTTGCGGCATGATTTTCACTCGCCAATTGGTTCCCCTGGTTGCATACAAGTTTAAAGGGGAGACCCTTGATTTGACGGTGAAGCTTACGCGCATTATGTTTCCGGCCTTTTTATTGTTGGGCTTAAACGGGCTGATGATGGGGATATTGAATTCCTACCAGCATTTCAAAGCTCCGGCTTTTGGCGCCATTATTTACAACCTGTCTATTATTGTTTTCGGACTGGCTTTGGCTCATAAATTTGGTATAGCTGCTTTTGCTATCGGTGTTGTGGCCGGCCACATAGGTAATTTCCTGGTCCAACTGCCTGTTTTGGTGAGAAAGGGTTTACGGTATAAACCGGTATTAAACTTGCGGCACCCCGGTGTCAAGCGGTTGTTTGTCCTTATGCTTCCCGCAGTGCTGGGGTTGGCGGCGAACCAGATAAACCTTATAATTAACCAAAACCTGGCATCCGGTTTATCTGACGGCAGTATCACGGCATTGCGGATGGCCAACCGTTTAATGTGGTTGCCCCTGGGCGTTTTTGCCGGTTCGATTGGCGTAGCTATTTTTCCCACCATGACGGCTCAGGTGGCCAGGAATGAAATTTCCGAGTTCAAAAAGACTCTTTCTCTTGGCATAAGGTCCATTTTCCTCATTATTATCCCGGCGGCTACCGGTTTAATGGTTCTCAGTATGCCGATAGTCAGGCTGCTTTTTGAACAGGGGAAATTCGGACCCGATGCTACTGAAAGGACTGCTTATGCGCTGATTTTTTATTGCATTGGGCTTTTTGCCCAGTCAGCTATTCTCGTCATAACAAGGGCTTTTTACGCTATACATAACACTCTGATCCCGCTGCTCGTCGCTTGTGTTACTATTGTTGTAAACTACCTGCTTAACGTTACCCTGATGGGGCCGATGGCTGAGGGAGGTCTGGCGCTGGCTTATTCCCTGAGCGGGATATTCAATATGCTGGTACTGATGATTCTGTTGAGGAAAAAAATTGGTCCGTTAGGGGCGAGGAGTATCCTGCGTTCTTTTGTTCTCATTGTACTGGCCTCTGCTGTTATGGGAGCTGCAGCTTATGGAGCTGCGTACTATTCAGGTTCCGTTCTGGACACGGCACAGAAAGTAAATCAAATGATTCAGGTGGGCATGGCCATTGTAGTTGGTTTAGCTGCCTATGTTGGCGTAACTTTTCTTTTAAAACTGGAAGAAGCCGACATGGTTTTGGGTATAATTAAAAGGAAGGTAAAAAGAGCCGCTTAACATAGGTAGGAGGTAATTGTCATTGTACTATTCAACGCATTTGGTAGTCGGAGCAACCATCGGAATTACTACCGGTCATCCGCTAAAGGCTTTTATTGCCGGGTTGGCCAGCCACATTATAATGGACCTGATTCCTCACCGTGACCATGAAAAAGTAATAAACTGCTTAATAGATGTAATGGGCGGCAGCTTATTATTTGCTTTATGGTTTTTTGCTTACCGGCCGGGTCTCAGTTGCCTGGTGGGGTCAGTGGCCGGTGTTCTCCCGGATATAGAAATACCGTTGTATTATTATAGGCTAATTTCCAAAAGGTATTTTCCTTCTCATTCCGGTTGGATACCCCATCGCAAAGCGGGTGGCCGGTTTGGATTACTGGTTCAACTGCTGACGATAGTGGGGATGGGTATTTGGGTAATAAGTTGATAGGTCTTACCTCAGGTGCTATAATTAAAAAGTTAAGATCTACGCAGTGATTTGGAGGAAATGTTAATGGGAGAGGATAAGAAACACCACTTTACCCGTAATTTTTCCATTATTGCCCATATTGACCACGGCAAATCCACATTGGCCGACAGGTTGCTGGAGTATACGGGCACCCTGTCGCAGCGGGAAATGGCCGACCAGGTTTTGGACCAAATGGACCTTGAACGGGAACGGGGGATAACTATTAAAGCCCAGGCCGTGAGACTTACATATCCGGCTAAAGACGGCAATGTTTATACCTTAAACCTGATCGATACTCCCGGACATGTTGACTTTACTTATGAAGTATCCCGTAGCCTGGCTGCCTGCGAGGGAGCCCTGTTGGTAGTGGATGCGGCTCAGGGAATTGAGGCTCAGACCCTGGCCAATGTGTACCTTGCTTTGGAACATGATTTGGAAATTATTCCGGTTATCAATAAAATCGACTTGCCCAGTGCGGAACCGGAGAGGGTCAAAAAGGAGATCGAAGAGGTTATCGGCCTCGATGCCAGTGACGCGATTCTGGCATCTGCCAAGGAAGGTATCGGGGTTGAGGAGATTCTCGAACGGATTGTCCGGCAGGTTCCGCCGCCGAAGGGCGATGCTGCGGCGCCGTTAAAAGCCCTGATTTTTGACTCCCATTATGACCCTTATAAAGGAGTTATTGTTTACATCAGGGTAGTGGACGGGTCTATCCGCCCGGGTATGAAAATAAAAATGATGGCTACCGGCAAGACCTTCGAGGTAAACGAAGTGGGGATTTTCAAGCCCTATATGACACAGGTAGACCGGTTATCCGTCGGTGATGTGGGTTTTATTGCCGCCAGTATCAAGAATGTGAAGGATACCCGGGTCGGTGATACGGTTACCGAAGCCGACAGGCCTGCTGATAAGCCCTTGCCAGGGTACAAGAAGATTACACCCATGGTTTTCTGTGGTCTGTATCCGATTGACGGGGCTGATTACGACGATTTGCGGGATGCCTTGGAAAAACTGAAACTTAACGATGCTTCACTGATTTTTGAACCCGAAAATTCGGTGGCGCTGGGATTCGGTTTTCGCCTGGGTTTTCTGGGGCTGCTGCATATGGAAATAATCCAGGAACGCCTGGAGCGGGAATATGGTTTAAATCTGATTACCACAGCGCCCAGTGTAATATTTAAGGTACACAAAACTAACGGCGAAGTTATTGATGTGGACAATCCGACCAACCTACCGCCGCCCCAAAACATCGCCAAAATGGAAGAACCTTATGTGAAGGCTACTGTTATGGTACCGAACACCTACGTTGGTTCGGTGATGGAACTGGCCCAGGAGAAACGGGGCACCTTTATCAATATGGAATACCTTAGCGAAAACAGGGTCATGCTTCATTATGAACTCCCTCTTATTGAGATTATTTACGATTTCTTTGACTTGTTAAAATCACGGACAAAGGGTTACGCCTCTTTTGATTACGAATTTTCCGGCTATAAGGAATCGGACCTGGTCAAACTGGACATTCTGGTCGGCGGCGAAGTAGTTGACGCTCTGTCTTCAATAGTACACAAGGACCGGGCTTACCAAAGAGGAAGACAACTGGCGGAAAAACTTAAGGAATTAATTCCGCGGCACATGTTTGAAATTCCTATTCAGGCCGCCATAGGAAACAAGATTATCGCTCGCGAAACGGTAAAAGCTCTGCGGAAGAACGTGCTGGCCAAATGTTACGGCGGTGACATTACCCGGAAACGAAAGCTCTTGGAAAAGCAGAAAGAGGGTAAAAAACGCATGAAGCAGGTGGGCAACGTGGAGATTCCGCAGGAAGCATTTATGGCTGTACTGAAGCTTGAATAGAACTTTCGGCAAGGTGTTAAATTATGGCAATAGGCCTTTATATTCATGTACCGTTCTGTGTAAAAAAATGTAATTACTGTGATTTTATATCTTATCCTTATGACGCAGGTTTGACTGCGTCATATGTTTCTGCGTTGTTAAAAGAAATTGAGCTGTACGGGCAACAACTGTCCGGAAAAGATAAAGAGCTGGCTTCTGTTTATATAGGGGGGGGAACCCCTTCGCTGTTGTCTGTACCCCAGTTGGAAGCCGTTTTTGGCAATTTAGGAAGGTTTTTTGATTATGTCCCCGGGGCGGAGGTCACTGTTGAAGCCAATCCCGGCACTTTGGACCGGGAAAAACTGAATAACTGGAAAGCTTTTGGCTGCAACCGGTTAAGCATTGGTATGCAATCGATGAATGACAGCCTGTTGCGGTTTCTGGGCAGAATACACCGGGCCGATGAAGCCGCCCATGCTTTTTACCTGGCCAGGGAAGCAGGTTTTGACAATATAAATATAGATCTGATTTTTGGCATTCCGGGGCAGGGGATGCATGACTGGTCGGATACATTGCGGCGGGTGCTGGAACTCGGGCCGGAACACATTTCTGCCTACGGACTGAAGATAGAAGAGGGGACCCCTTTGGCCAGGCTACAGGCAGAGGGGCAACTGCCCCCGGGCGACGAAGACCTGGAAGTGGAAATGTATTTTCATACCATAGATACTTTAAGGGCGGCAGGATACGAGCATTATGAAATCTCCAATTTCTGCCGCCCGGGGAAGGCCTCTGCCCATAACCTGAGGTACTGGGCCAACAAGGAATACCTGGGCCTTGGGCCGGCGGCCCATTCTTACTTGCACGGCGTGCGTTTTTCCAACAGACCCGGCCTTAACGAGTATTGTACTGCCTTGAATGATGGGTTGCTGCCTGTTGCAGAGCGGAATCCTGTTGACCGGCACGGGGAAATTTCTGAGACAATTTTTCTGGGTTTGCGCTTGATTAATGGGCTGAATTTGAAGGATTTTCGGCAGCGTTTTGGTCAAAGCATTGAAGAATTGTTTCCGGCTGCTTTGGATAAACTAGAACGGTTAGGACTGGTAGAAAAGAGGGATGTTTTTTTGCGCCTGACCAGGAAAGGATTGCCCTTAGCCAATGAAGTTTTTGCCGAATTTGTCTAAATTGCCGGTCTTTGGTTACTTCTTGACAAAGGGGGCTTTCGATGGTATTTTTTAATTAGATATTTTAGCACTCAACGGGTTAGAGTGCTAACAAACTGGGGTGAATGTGATGCTTGATGAGCGGAAAAAACAGATTTTACTGGCTATCATTCAAGATTACATTGCTACTGCCGAACCTATCGGTTCACGGACTATAGCCCGTAAATATAAGCTCGGCGTCAGCCCCGCTACCATCAGAAACGAAATGGCTGACCTGGAAGAGCTTGGATATATAGAACAGCCCCACACTTCTGCAGGCAGAGTCCCGTCAGATTTAGGGTACCGTTACTATGTGGACTGCCTGATGAAAAAGAGCAAACTTACTAAGAACGAAAAAGATGCAATTACCCGGGGGCTTGCGACCAGGGTGAACGAAGTGGCCCAGGTAATAGAACAAACCAACCGGATTTTGTCCTCGCTGACCAATTATACTACCGTAGTACTGGGCCCGAACACTGGAGGCGCTATAAAGCATGTGCAAATTATACCCCTGGAGGGCGGGAAAGCCCTGGTTGTGGTTGTTACTTCCGTCGGTGTGGTCCGCAATCGGATGATAGACATTGCAGAGAGCTTAACGCCGGCTGATCTGGAGCATATCAGCAGGGTACTCAATGCTAAACTGCAAGGCCTGACCCTGGAAAGCATAAAAATGACCCTAATACGGGAAATTTACTCCGAACTGGCCAAAAATGAGCATATTTTTGATGCGGCCATGGATTTACTGCAGGGGACCTTAGACCTTAATTCGGAAGAAAAGGTGTATTTGGCCGGGACTCTGAACATTTTTAACCAGCCGGAATTTAGGGATATAAATAAGGTCAAAACCCTGCTCAGCCTGTTAGAACAGGATTCCTTACTGAGAAACCTTCTCAAGGAGTCCAGTAAAAATGAAGCCGGCGTTACTATAAAAATCGGCGGCGAGAATGAGCTTGAAGGCTTTAAAGAGTGCAGTATGATTACAGCCTCTTACCAGATCGAGGGGGAGGTTGTTGGAGCTATCGGTCTCATCGGGCCGACGCGCATGCATTATGATAAGGCAGTTGCCATGGTGGAATTTGTCACCCAGTACCTGTCTGAGGTACTGCATGATTATTACAAGAAAAGATAAAGAGTTATGTAGTCAGGAGGATTCGCTGCATGAGCTTAAAACAGCAAGCCAGCGCCGGTTCCGATGTGGATGAACGGTTGGCCGCCCTTGTGACCAATTCAAATGCTATCAGAGCTATTGCATCGGCCGTAGAAGGGACCCTTGGGCCAAAAGGACTTGATACTATGCTGGTGGATAAATTCGGGGAAGTGGTGATAACCAATGATGGGGTTACCATCCTTACCACGATGGAGGCTAACCATCCTGCGGCCAAGATGCTTATTAATATAGCCAAAGCCCAGCAGGCGGAAATAGGAGACGGCACTACCACCGCTACAGTGATGGCCGGTGCTTTGGTAGGTTGCGGTGTGGAACAGGTAATTAAAGGTGTGCCGGTGTCCAGAGTTATTGAAGGTGTCCGGGTAGGGGTAAGGAAAGCGCTGGAGCTGGTCGAAAAAAAATCAAGACCTGTTTCTGGCGCCGATGACCCGATACTGCACCAGATTGCTCTTGTTGCCGGAAGGGGTTATGACGACATTGCCAGCCTGGTGGTAAAGGCTGCCGGCATGATTGGAACCGAAAAACTTAAAGATTCTGGATTTAAGCTTTCGGATATCATCACTGCCGAGGAAGGAGCCAATAATGAAGTGTTTATGGGCGTTCTGATTAACAAGGAGCGCCTGAGCAAACATATGCCCCGGGAAGTGATTGACGCCAAAGTATTGGTTATCGACGATGCCCTGGAGCCGGAGGAAATAGAGGACGAAGCCCTGGCCACAGAAGCGGGCTTTGCCCGGTACCAGGAATTACAGCGGCAGTTCAGGGAAAATCTCGATAAGATTGTTGATCTGGGTGTCAATGTTGTACTTGTAGACCGAGGAGTAGAAGACATAGCGGAAGAAGTGCTGACAGATGCGGGGATTATGGTGGTGCAGCGGATTTCCAACAAGGAACTGCGAAAAGCTGCGGAACACGTGGGGGCTCGCCCGATTAAAAGAACCGGCTTGAAAAAGCCCGTTGAAGAGCTGGCCAAGATTTTGGGTATGGCGGAAAAGGTTTACGAAGATGAAAAACTAAAGCATATCTGCATTCTGGGCGGGAAAGGTAAGCCTATGGCCACAGTGTTGGTGGGCGCTGCCACGGAAGAGGTAGTAGGGGAAAGAGAACGTATTGCCAAAGATGCCGCCGCTTCTGTACAGGCAGCGGTCCGTGGCGGAATAGTGCCCGGTGGAGGTTCAGTGGAACTGGCCGTAGCCCGGGAAGTGGAAAAGGTCAGGGAAAGTATCCGCGGCATGGCCGCCTACGGTGTTGATTGTGTGGTAGAAGCCCTGAAAAGGCCTTTCTCGCAAATTGTGGCCAATGCAGGTTTTAACCCGTTGGAGAAAATCGGTGATGTAATTGCTGCACAGGTTACAGAAGGTAAAGATTCCCTTTCCCTTGATTGTGATACGGGCGATGTTGCCGATATGCTGGAACTCGGCGTTGTTGACCCCACGCTGGTTAAACTGCATGCATTACGAGCGGCGGGAGAAGTAGCTGAGGCTATTCTGCGGATAGATACCATCATCAAGAAAAAGGAAGAAAAACCTGAGCACAAAACAGGAAAGGAAAACTTTGACTGGGAGGGTTGATAATGCAGGAAGAGAAGGTAACGGGCCAAGCCGATAACGGACTGCCTGATGAAAAAGAAACGGAAAATTCCGTTAACGCCAATGCCGATACAACAGCGGTTACAGGCGAAAATAATGCCCCGGACGCCGCCGGTACTCAGGATATAGAAAATGCCGGCGAAGGAGCAGAGGGGGATACCCCTGCCGATGCGACTCCGGGCCGGGAAGGACAGGCGGACATTGAAAAGGAACTGGCCAAGGCCAAAGCAGAGGCTAATGAATATCTGCAGTTATTGCAGAGGACCCAGGCAGATTTTGAAAACTTCCGCCGTCGGGCCCGGCAGGAGCGGGAAGAAATATTGAAATACGGGGCCTGTCGGTTAGTGGAGAACATGCTACCTGTGCTGGACAATTTTGAAAGAGCTTTGAAAGCTGAGGGACAAGATTTAGAGAGCTTTTTAGCGGGAGTTTCCTTAATTTTCAGGCAGTTACAGGATGTCCTGCAAAAAGAGGGGGTTAAACCCATCGAAGCCGTGGGGACTGAATTTGACCCGACCAAGCATGAGGCGGTAATGGGCGTAGAATCACCCGACCATCCCGATAACACTGTGGTTGAAGAGGTACAGAAGGGTTATTACTTGCATGACAAGGTTATCCGCCCGGCAATGGTTAAAGTGGCGAAAAACAGCTAATATTAATCTAAAAAGAATTAATTAATTTTTTAAAAGGGATATCATATTTTTAGGAGGGATTCGTAAATGGGTAAGGTACTAGGAATTGACTTAGGAACTACATATTCATGTATGGCTGTTATGGAGGGTGGAGAAGCCACGGTAATTCCCAACGCTGAAGGAGGCCGGACCACACCGTCCGTAGTAGCTTTTTCGAAAACAGGTGAACGACTGGTGGGCCAGGTGGCCAAGCGTCAGGCCGTTACCAATCCGGAAGGGACGGTCATGTCTATAAAGCGGCACATGGGTTCTGACTATAAAGTGCATATAAACGGCAAGGATTACACCCCCCAGGAAATTTCAGCCATGATTTTACAGAAGCTGAAGGCTGATGCAGAAGCTTACCTGGGAGAAACTATCACCCAGGCCGTAATTACTGTGCCGGCTTATTTTACTGATAGCCAACGTCAGGCTACCAAGGATGCCGGCAAAATTGCCGGACTGGAAGTTCTGCGCATTATTAACGAGCCTACAGCAGCAGCTCTTGCTTACGGATTGGATAAAGGCGAGGACCAGACAATTCTGGTTTATGACCTGGGTGGCGGTACCTTTGACGTGTCCATTTTGGAGCTGGGCGACGGGGTGTTTGAAGTAAAAGCCACCAGCGGGAATAACCATCTGGGTGGTGATGACTTTGATGAACGCATCATAAATTATTTGGTAGAAGAGTTTAAAAAAGAAAACGGTATTGACCTGCGCAATGATAAAATGGCCATGCAGCGGCTCAAAGAAGCTGCGGAAAAAGCTAAAATAGAACTGTCCGGTGTTACCAGCACCAACATCAACCTACCCTTTATTACTGCTGACCAGACAGGTCCGAAACACCTTGATATAACATTAACAAGGGCAAAATTTGAAGAGCTGATTGCTGACCTGATCGAAAAAACCATGGGCCCAACCCGTCAGGCTTTATCTGATGCGGGTTTAACCCCTGACCAGATCGATAAAGTAATTCTGGTCGGCGGTTCCACACGGGTACCGGCGGTGCAGGAAGCTATCCGGAAGTTGCTGGGCAAAGAACCCCACAAGGGCGTCAACCCCGATGAGGTTGTGGCTATGGGCGCCGCCATCCAGGGCGGGGTATTGGCCGGTGAAGTAAAAGACGTTTTGTTGCTGGATGTAACACCGCTTTCCCTGGGTATTGAGACACTGGGTGGCGTATTTACCAAGCTTATTCCACGGAATACCACCATTCCGACTTCTAAGAGCCAAATTTTCTCTACAGCCGCTGATAACCAGACTACTGTAGAGATCCATGTCCTACAGGGTGAAAGGGAAATGGCAGCATACAACAAGACCCTGGGCAGGTTCCAACTTACCGGAATTCCGCCCGCTCCGCGCGGTATTCCGCAAATTGAAGTCAAGTTTGATATCGATGCCAACGGTATAGTCCATGTTTCGGCCAAGGATATGGCTACCGGCAACCAGCAGCAGATAACCATTACCGCGTCTTCCGGACTTTCTGATGAGGAAATTGACAGGATGGTTAAAGAAGCTGAGGCTCATGCTTCAGAAGACAAAAAGCGTAAGGAAGAGGCCGAAACCAGGAACCAGGCTGATTCTCTGGTTTACCAGGCTGAAAAGACAATCAAAGATTTTGGCGATAAGGCCGATAAGGCCTTGGTCGATAAGGTGCAAAAGGCCGTTGATGAATTGAAGGAGGCCCTCAAAGGGAATAACATTGAGGAAATTAAAGCCAAGTCCGAAGCTCTGACCGGGCCCCTGTACGAATTGACTACCGCCATGTATCAACAGCAGGCGGCACAGGGGGCGCAGGGAGCCGGCGCTGCCGGTGGCGCAGAGACAGGCAAAGAAAAAGATAACGTCGTCGACGCCGATTATAAGGTTGTTGACGAAGACGAGAAAAAATAATCTTTCCCAGGTCACCAAAACCGGAATGTTTATGATATAATAGAAAAGCTGGTGTATCTACCTGGCTTTTCTAATTTCTTTTTAGCAGTTCAGCTTTAACCCCGGTAGGAAAGGTGATAAGTAATGAGTAAACGGGACTATTATGAGGTCCTGGGGATCAGCAAAGATGCTACCGAACAGGAAATTAAAAAGGCATATCGTAAACTGGCCCGCAAGTACCATCCCGACATGAATCCGGGAGATAAAGAGGCGGAAGCCAAATTTAAGGAAGTAACTGAGGCATACGAGGTTCTTAGCGACCCGGAAAAACGCAGGCAGTATGACCAGTTTGGCCATGCCGGTATGAACGGCCAGGGCGGTTTCGGCGGATTTGAAGGTTTCGGCGGGTTTTCGGGAGCAGATTTTGGCGGCTTTGGCGATATCTTTGAAATGTTTTTCGGCGGTGGTGGACGCCGCAGGAACGGGCCTGTAAAAGGCGCTGATTTGAAGTATAACCTGGATATTACTTTTGAAGAGGCTGCCTTTGGCGTGGAGAAGGATATTGCCATCACTAAGAACGAGACCTGCGGCAAGTGCGCCGGGACCGGCGCGGCGCCAGGAACCAAGCCCAGGACTTGTGATGTTTGCCACGGATCAGGACAGGTACAGTATGCCCAGAATACGCCTTTCGGAAGGTTCGTCCAGACAAGGACCTGTGATAAATGCCATGGCAGCGGGAAGATTATTGACCAGCCTTGCCCGTCTTGCCATGGCGAAGGTATTGTACGCAAACAGAAGAAAATTCACATTCGGGTTCCTGCCGGTGTTGATACCGGTTCAAGGCTCAGGGTGAGCGGCGAAGGGGAGCCAGGCTTGAGAGGTGGCCCTCCCGGTGACCTATTTGTTTATGTGCGGGTAAAGGCTCATAAAATATTTACCCGTGACGGCAATGATGTTATATGTGAAATTCCCATTAGTTTTCCCCAGGCTGCATTGGGGGATGAAATAGAGGTGCCGACTCTTGACGGAAAGGTTAAACTCAAGATACCCGAGGGGACCCAGTCAGGGACCTATTTCCGACTGCGGGGCAAGGGCATTCCCGATCTACATGGATACGGACGCGGGGATCAGCACGTAAAAGTGGTTATCCAAACGCCAACCAAACTTACCGAGGAGCAGAAAAATCTGCTGCGCAAATATGCGGCCACTTTTGGGGAACACCCGCAGGGAGTGGAAAAAGGCTTTTTCGAAAAGATGAAAGATGCGTTTATGGGTTAGCCCGTTGGAAATTCCATTAATAGGCAGCAAAAGGGCTCCGGGTCTGAACGGACTCCGGGGCTTTAAATTTGTGACTTATGGGCCGGAAGGAGGCTGACTTATGAACTGGCAGGAAATAATTATCGAGTCTGCTCCGGAAGGAGTGGAAGCTGTAGCAAATATAGCCGATGAAGTCGGGGCCGGTGGTGTCGCCATAGAAGACCCGCAAATGGTAATCAATAAAATCAAAGAAGGAAGCTGGGACGCTTATGAATTGCCCGAATACCTTACCCAAGGGGAGAATGCTTTTGTCAGACTCTACCTCCCTGTAAATGAAAATCTGCCACGCAGGCTGGAAGATATGAAACAGCGATTGGATTATCTCAATACCTACCTGTTGCCCGGCTGCATTAAAAACATTTCATATGCCACCGTCAAGGAAGAAGACTGGGCAGAGAACTGGAAGGCTTATTATAAACCTGTTCGGGTGGGCCGCTCCATACTTATCAAGCCTTCCTGGGAAGAGGTAGTTCCCGCGCCGGGTGATATAATTGTAGAACTTGACCCGGGTATGGCTTTCGGAACGGGAACCCATGCTACAACGGTTTTATGCCTGGAATTCCTGGAGGACATTATCAGGGAAGGGCATAAGGTTTATGATGTGGGTACCGGTTCTGGCATCCTGGCCATTACCGGCGCCAAGTTGGGTGCGGAAGTGGTATCTATCGACATAGATGAAGTGGCTGTCAGAGTTGCCCGGGAAAACGCAGCTTTAAACGGTGTTGCTGCTAAGGTGGAAGTGAAATTGGGCGATTTGCTGGCCGGTGAAACGGAACCTGCCGATATAGTGGTGGCCAATATTGTGGCGGATGTAATAAAAGAGGTTATTCCCCAGGCAAAAGAGAAATTAAAGGATAGTGGGCTGCTGCTGGTTTCGGGAATATTTGTCGAAAGGCTGCCGGACATTTACCGGTGGCTGGAGGAAAACGGTTTTAAGCACAGAAAGACCAGAGAGTCCGGCGATTGGGCCGCAGTCCTGGCTGTCAAGGAGGCATAACCATGGCCAGGTTTTTTGTAAAAGATGAACAGGTTAAGGGGGTTCAGGTTTTCATAGTTGGGTCCGATGTCCGGCACATCAGCAAAGTGTTACGGATGCAGCCGGGGGATTGCTTGACCCTCATTGACGAAGCGGGGACGGAGTATGAAGCCCGGATAACTCAAATAGCCCCGGAGCGGATTACATGTGAAATTGTTACTGAAACTTCCGTTAACCGGGAACCACCCCTGGAAGTAATTTTGTGCCAGGGGCTGCCTAAAGGAGACAAACTGGAGCTAATCATTCAAAAAGGCGTGGAGCTTGGCGTCACCCGCATTATACCTGTGTCCTGCACCCGCAGTGTTGTTCAACTGACAGAGGAGAAAGCGGCCAAAAGGCGCGAACGGTGGCAACGGGTGGCCTTGGAGGCAGCCAAGCAGTGCCGTCGTAACAAGGTACCGGAAGTTTCGCCCCTGACGGGCTTTGATGAGGCCTTGCAATTAATACCGGATGGGGTTCTGGCGGTGATTCCATGGGAGGATGCCGTAGGTACGGGGTTAAAAAAGGTCTTGCGGAGTTACAATAACAGGGGGCAGGTATGGATTTTTATCGGCCCCGAAGGCGGTTTTACCGAGGCGGAAATTGAAAAAGCCAAGGGCAAAGGGGTGGTCCCTGTTACCCTGGGCAGGCGGATTCTGCGTACGGAAACGGCAGGCATAGCGGCAATAACCATGGTCCTGTACCAACTGGGAGACCTGGGAGGAATGGCGTAATGAAAAAGGTGGCTTTTCATACCCTTGGGTGTAAAGTTAATCAATACGAAACAGAAGCGCTGGCCAGCCTGTTCCGGCGGCAAGGTTACCAGGTTGTCGAATTTTCTGATAAAGCTGATGTTTACGTGATAAATACCTGTACCGTTACGCACCTGGGAGACCGCAAATCAAGGCAGATGATCAGGCGGGCCAAACGCAACAACCCCGATGCCATTGTTGCTGTAATGGGCTGCTATGCCCAGACTTCTCCCGGGGAAGTGACGGCCATAGAAGGGGTGGACCTGGTGATCGGCACCAGCGACCGGAGCAAAGTTGTTGAATGTGTGGAGGACTTTAAAAGACAGGATACTCCCGTTAACCTGGTGAAAGACATAATGCAGGCACGGGAGTTTGAAGAATTGCCTGTTCTTGATTATGAATCAAGAACGCGGGCCTTTCTGAAAATCCAGGAAGGCTGTAACAATTTTTGCACCTACTGCATCATTCCCTATGCCCGAGGTCCTGTGCGCAGCCGGAAAAGGGACAAAGTTATCGCGGAAGCGGAGCGTCTCGTTGGCGAAGGATTCAGGGAAATAGTTCTGACGGGCATCCATATAGGAGCTTACGGTCGGGACAGGGACGACGGGTATGACTTGGCGGCGTTGGTTGCCGACCTTGCCCGGATAAAAGGCTTACGCCGGCTGCGCTTGGGTTCCGTGGAGCCGGAGGATGTTACCCCGCATTTGATTGCTACCATGGCGGACAACCGGGTAATCTGCCGTCACCTGCACCTTCCTCTGCAGAGCGGTGATGATGCAGTCCTGGAAAAAATGAACCGCAAGTATAATACTCACGAGTTTACCCGACTGGTGAACTCCATCAGGGCTATGGTTGACGACATTGCTATTACAACGGACATAATTGTCGGATTTCCGGGAGAGACCGACGAGCAGTTTGACAACACTTATAACTATGTTAAAGCTCTGGGGTTCAGCCGCTTGCATGTTTTCAAATACTCGCCGCGTAAGGGCACGCCGGCGGCAAATTTCCCCGGGCAGGTTCCGGCGGAAACGAAAGAGGAGCGCAGCAGCAGGCTTATTGAGCTGGGTAAAGAAATGGGCCGCGAATTTGCCCGCCGCTTTTTGGGCCGGGAAATGGAAGTCCTGGTCGAGCAAAGGCTGGAGGCCGACTTGCATTATATGGAAGGTCTTACCGATAATTACCTGGCGGTTGCTTTTCCCGGCGGCAATGAATTAAAGGGGGAATTTGTCACCGTGAAATTAACTTCTGTTAAAGAGGAGCATGTCTTCGGGGAAGTGAAGGCGGATTGGTTGAAAAAATGGGCTAATTTGGTTTAAAGTGCAGGATTTTGCGCAAATATAAAGAAAGAAATACTTTTGAGGGAAGAGTTTTTTTGGAAAGGAGGTTGACTATGGAGGACTGTATTTTTTGTAAAATAGTCAGGAAAGAGATTCCCAGTCAGGTAGTTTATGAAGACGACCGGGTGCTGGCTTTTAAAGATATCAATCCCTTGGCTCCCGTGCATATCCTGATAATTCCCAAGGAACATCTAACAAACGTGCTGGATATACATGAGGATAATGTCGATTTGATCGGACATATCCACCTGGTAGCCAATAAGATTGCCCGCGATACAGGTATAGCGGAGAAAGGTTTTAGGATTGTAACCAACTGCAACAAAGAGGGTGGGCAGATTATTTTCCACCTCCACTATCACCTTATCGGCGGCGAAGAACTGCGTAACTTCGCTTAGTCCGGTTGACATTCTTTTACATAATATAGTATAATAAAAATTGCTTATGTGCCAAAAACAGAGACTTTAGAAATTACTCCTATGCTAGTTAATTTTACCTCTCGGCATTTATTGCCCGGCGGAGGGAGGGATAAGAAATGGCGGAAGTTAGAGTAGGAAAAAACGAAACACTGGATAGCGCCCTCAGAAGGTTCAAGCGTTCCTGTCAAAAAGCTGGTGTTTTATCAGAAGTAAGAAAGCGCGAACATTACGAAAAGCCCAGCGTGAGGAGGAAGAAAAAGTCTGAGGCTGCACGCAAGCGCAGGTTTGTTTAGTTTCTAAGGAGGAATCCAAATGTCCCTTAAGGACATGTTAAACGAAGATATGAAGGCCGCCATGAAGGATAAGGAAAACGGGAAGCTTAGGCTAAGCGTTATCCGTATGGCCAGGTCGGCTATCAAGAATATCGAAATTGATAAAAAAAGGGAATTATCCGAAGAAGAAGTTATCGAAGTTTTGGCAAGGGAAGTTAAACAAAGACGGGATGCCATTGCGGAATACGAAAGAGCAAACCGCGATGATATAGTCAATACCCTAAAAGAAGAAATCGCCATTCTTATGAAATACCTCCCCGAGCAACTGTCTGCGGACGAAATTAGGAAATTAGCACAGGAAGTAATTGCTGAAGTTAATCCTTCAGGACCCAAAGATATGGGTAAAGTAATGGGTAAACTGATGCCGAAGGTAAAAGGAAAAGCAGACGGCAAGCTGGTAAACGAAATAGTAAGAGAATTGTTGAGCTGAACAAAGCCCGGTCATTTGACCGGGCTTTTTATTTTGACTCCAGCATGTAGCCGTATCTTGGAATGCTTACGATATACTGCCCGCAGTTGCCAAGTCTTTTTCTTAAACGGTAAACAAGGGCAGTAATTTCGTCATTACCCACGTCCGGGGTGTTGGTAATGTCTATTTGCCGTTCGGGCCAGATTTTTCTCTTAATTTCATCATAATTTACTGCTTTGCCGCGGTTATCGTACAGCAGTAGCAGCAGGTCCAGGTCTTTGCCGGACAAGTTTACCGGTTGGTCATTTACAAAAACCTCTCTCCGCTCGGGAACAATGCAGAGGGAATCAGTACCGGAGCCGCTATGGCGCTGCCGCAGAAGAGCTTCACCAAGTTCTACAGTTTCCCCGGCATCGGCTTCGAGTAAGTTGTTAAAGATAAATTTCACTTCCCCCCGGGCCAGGTCAATCTTGTCTCCGTGGCTAAGGGGACAGGCCTGGTTTTGCCCGATATCGCGGCCATTTACATGGGTTCCGTGCTTACTGGCCAAATCTTTTATATAGCAACGGTCTTTTTCGAGGACTATTTCGGCGTGTTTTCTTGATATTAACAAACTGTTAAAAGAAATATCTGGTTGATGCCCGTTCCAGGAACGTCCAATTAGGGTTCGGTGACCGGGCAGGTATATGACTGTAGCGTAATTATAAGGCTCTCCCTGAATAATATAAAGGAATATATTGTGCACAGCTTTTTCCTCCCCCAATCCACGCCGGATATAAAGATTATATTTTGTCAGTAGTTATCATTATACCATGTATTGCCAGGAAATTTAATACATAGCGGACATTTGACGGGGTTTTTGCAATATCATCGATATATCATCGCTTTATAATTGAGGCTAAGGTGGCAATTTTATATTCTAAGTTCAGAACCCAGGATATTTAGAGGTGATTTCAGTTGTATAAAATTCGCCTGGTCCTGGCCGACCATGATAGTAAATATGTAGATAAGGTTGCTGAATACATTAATTCAATCTACACGTCACGCATAAGGGTTGTCTCTTTTACCAGAGCTGACCTGCTCAGGGAATTTTTAAGCTCCGGTCGGGATAAAGTTGATATATTATTGGCTCACCCGAATTTTCTAATTGATGAACCCGATTTATATAAAAATGTCTGCATGATTGTTACCCTATCTGACGGAAGCCTCATCTGTCAGGGAAAAGGCTGCAGTATTAACAAATACCAGCCGGGGGACCAGTTGGTCAGCCAGTTGCTAAATTTTTATGCTGAAAAGAATTCGTCTGTATCTGATTTGATTAAAGGATGCGCCAGGACAAAGGTTGTTTCTGTTTATTCACCGGCCGGCGGCGTGGGAAAAACATCCCTTACCCTGGGCCTGGCTTCTAAACTCGGTGATTTTGGAAACGCAGTATTGTGTTTGAGTTTTGAAAGCATCAATTCAATGGTTTTCGGGCTGGTATGCAATGGAAATGATGCCATGACTCATATATTAATAAGCCTGAAGGAAAATGTGGCGGTACTGCCGGTTAAATTGGAAATGTACAAAACCAAAGACCTTTCCTTGAACATTGATTTTATTGAGCCTCCTGAATGTTTTCTGGAACTTTCGGAATTAAAAGCTGATGATTTGCGTTTGCTTTTCCAAAATCTCAGGCAATTGGGCAAATATGACTTTATACTGGTAGATATGGATGCTGCCGCTGATGAACGGGCTGTTGCGGTTTTTGAAGCAAGCGACAGTGTTGTGTTGGTTCAGGCCCCCGATAGTCTGTGCCACTTCAAGACGCAAAGCTTTTTAAACCAGATGAGGATAACAGGTATTGCGGAAAAAACGGGGTTTTTTGACAAGCTGGTACCGGTGTTAAACAAACATTACGGTAATGTGGATACCCAATTAAGTGAGGAATTGCAAACCAACTTTACAATTCCTGTTGTTCAGGGGTTATGGCATTCCGTCAATGGGCGCAACATTTTTGACAGCACACGTGAGTTTAGCAACAGTTTGTATCAGTTGGCTAAAGCGGTTGGGTAAACACTGAGTGAAAGGGGTTACCTGAGATGGTGGATATTGCCAAGGAAGATATGATCCAACTTATTAGGGATGAAGTCGGATACAGGCTAGACCTTTCAAAAGAATTGCAAGATGAAGAGATTAAAGATGTGATTACCCAGGTAGTTTTTGAAAAGAGCAAAGAAAATTACCTGACGCTTTTGCAAAAGCAGGAACTGATAGCCGGGGTTTTCAATTCCATGAGAAGGCTGGATGTGCTTCAGCCGCTGCTGGAAGACCCGGCGGTTACTGAAATCATGGTTAACGGACCGGATAACATTTTCATTGAGAAAAACGGCCGGACTTATCAACTCGATATCAAATTCGAAGGCACAGAAAAGCTGGAAAATGTAATTCAGTCAATAGTTTCCAGGGTAAACAGGGTTGTAAACGAGGCTATGCCCATAGTAGATGCCAGGCTTCCGGACGGGTCCAGGGTAAACGTGGTACTACCCCCTATAGCGTTGCGGGGGCCGACCATGACTATCCGGAAGTTTCCCGAGCAGCATTTAACAGTGGAAAAATTAATCGAGCTGGGGTCTTTATCGGAAGAAGCGGCAGAACTATTAAAAAAACTGGTACAGGCCAGGTATAACATCTTTGTTAGCGGTGGCACGGGTTCGGGAAAAACCACTTTTCTAAACGCCCTTTCCGATTTTATCCCACCGCATGAAAGGATCATTACTATCGAGGATTCTGCCGAGCTACAGTTGAAAAACATCAAGAACCTGGTAAGTCTGGAAACCAGAAATGCCAACACCGAAGGGAAAGGCGAAATAACCACCCGGGATTTGATTAAAACTTCGCTAAGAATGAGACCGGACCGGATTATTGTCGGGGAAGTCAGGGGAGCGGAAGCCCTGGATATGCTGCAGGCAATGAATACGGGGCATGAAGGCTCTTTATCAACGGGTCATGCCAATACTACCAAGGATATGCTCAGCCGGTTGGAAACCATGGTTCTTAGCGCCGCACCTCTTCCTGTTGAAGTCATTCGCAAGCAAATAGCCGCTGCGTTAGATATTATTATTCACCTCGGCCGCCTGCGGGATGGAACCCGTAAGGTTTTGGAAATATGTGAGGTAGAAGGCTTTGCCCATGGCGACATCGTCCTAAATCCCTTATTCCGCTTCCAGGAAGAAGGCGAAGTGGACCAGAGGGTAATCGGAAACTTAAAACGAACCGGTAAGCTTTTACACAGGTTGAAATTGAAAATGGCGGGATTAAACTTGGAAGACTAGAAGTCTGGAGTTGGAAAATATGCTCTATTGGAAAAACGAAGGAGAGTTACTACGGAAGTCCATTGCTGTCAGTGAAAAAGCAATATTGGGCGAAAATCCTGCGGCGACAGATTTAATTGACTATAATGAATACCATATGGCCCGGCAAGAGAAAACCAAGTACACAATTATAGCGGCCATTGTATTGTTTGGCATAGGTTTAATTTTTTTCAGCAATTTAATTATCGCCTTCATTTTCTCGTTAGGTGGTTTTTTTTATCCAAAATATAAAGTCCAGCATTTAATTACTAAGAGAAAAGCGGAACTTCAGTTACAGTTTAAAGATGCACTTTATTCTTTAACTTCGTCCCTGGGTGTGGGTAGGTCTTTGGAAAGTGCTTTTAAAACTGCTCTTAATGACTTGCGGGTCCTTTATCCGGACGAAAACACCTACATCATAAAAGAATTCGGATACATATGCAGGAAAATTGAACTAAATGAACCTGTTGAAACGGCTTTGCTGGATTTTGCCGAAAGGTCCGGTTTAGAGGATATCAAAAACTTTGCCGAAGTGATGGTTATTTGCAAAAAAACAGGCGGGAACCTTGTGCAGGTGGTAAAAAACACCTCCGCCATCCTTAGCGACAAAATAGAAATCAGTCAGGAGATAGAGCTTCTGTTAACAAAGCAAAAATACGAACAAAAAATTCTCAATATCATGCCCATAGTCTTCATTGGTCTGGTCAAATTTGGTGGCTCCGGTTATATGGATTCCTTATATACTTCATTTAAAGGTTACCTGTTAATGGCGCTGGCCCTTGGAATTTTGATTGCCGCTTCAGTGCTATCCAAAAAAATCTTTGACATTAAGGTGTGATTATGGTGAATCATCTGCTTTTGGTGCTCAAGCCGGTATTGGCTTTGGTTTTGTTAGCTTTGTTTGCAGGCTTATATTTTCTGGCTAAAGACAAAGACCGTGATTTTGCCGAAGAAATCAACAGGTACGGTTTTAAACTGGCGTTTCTTGCCCCGATAGGTTTTTTTCTGGCGGAAAAGTTACCCTATCAATTCAACTCGGGTTACGACCGTAAAATTAGAGCCCGGATTGCTGAGCTGTTTGGCCAGCGTGAAACCTGGACCTATTTTGCTGTCCATATCGCTCAAAAAGCAGCCTTGATGACAGCAAGCGCTTTCTTCTTTAGCATCACTTATTTGGCCGGTGAGGCAGAATACTCTTTTTTGGTTTTTGGCTTAATATTATCAGCTCTTCTGTATTATTGGGTTGATAAGGATTTGGAAAAGAAGCTGAAGATGAAAAAAAGACAGATTTTGATTGATCTGCCCGGGTTTATTAATACCCTGGCCTTACTGATAAACGCCGGATTACCTTTTTCATCGGCTGTCCATAAGGTTGTACATGACAGTGACCCGGACAGGCCGCTATACAAAGAAATGAACTATGTTTTGGCAGATATAGGCGCCGGTAAACCTATTCACCAGGCTTACGAAGATTTTGCCCGGAGATGCCGGATACCGGAAATAACCCGGTTTGTATCAACTATGATTCAGAATTTAAATCGCGGAAACGGGGACATTGTTTATGTGCTAAGGACACTGGCCCAGGAAGCATGGGAGAAAAGAAAGGATATTGCCCGGAAACAGGGAGAAGAAGCATCGTCAAAGCTGGTTTTTCCCATGGTTATGGTGTTTATTGCTGTAGCAATTATAGTTCTGGCTCCGGCCATCATGACGATGGGCAGGTAGTTGTAGCGGAAGTTGTGAAGGGGGTGACAAGATGAAAGAGCTGCTGATAAACTTTTTTAAAGATGAGGATGGTCTTGAAACCGTAGAAATGGTAATTATTCTGGTCGTTATTGTTGGTTTGGCTTTTTCGTTTAGAAAAAGTCTTACTAAATGGTACAACGATCAAATTGCTCAGATTAACAATACTGATAAAGGCCTACCTTCAGTTACAGAAGCGAAATAATGACCGGATTTCCGCCGGGCAGGTTGGTTTTAACTGCCCGGCGGTACCAAATGATTTATATAGTTTGGGGTTATCCATATGTTAACAAAAATGCGTATTTATTTTTGCCAGGCCCTTGCCAGTTCAAAAGGTAGTTTTACCCTGGAAGCCACTATTGTTTTTCCGTTAATCTTGTTCATTTTGTTTTGTCTATTGTTTGTTTCCATGTTTATTTTTGAAAAACTGGTTGTCCTCAATGCTGCTGTGTACACTTCCGCCCAAAGAGCCGCCACCTGGAATAACAGCTTTAAGGACCTGGAAACAGGCGCCTTGGGAGGGAAGTTAAAAAATAACGGTCTGTATTGGCGGATTTTCCAGGACTCTGATAATTCCTCACTGGCAGTTGCAAAAGTTGTTGAAGCTACCGGCCTGGCCGGCGAGCACCTTGCTTACGGGGTATTCCAAAACGACCAGATAATTGAGATAAACTATAATAATCAGCTTATCAAGAGAACTGTAACGGCTTCAATCAATGAAAATGTGCTCATGCCTGCTTGGGCAGCAAAGTGCCTCGGCAATCAAATACAGGCCAGGGCTCAGGCTGATGTGGCCGAACCTGTGGAGTACATAAGAAATGTGGATATTCTATATGATTACCTGAACAGGTTGAAAGGGTATCTGACCCTGCTGGGTAAGCGGCAGGACAGTTTAAATAACGGAGGCAGGGTTTATATCACGAAAAATATTTACGAAGACAAGGTTTTTCATTTTGACCCCAATTGCCGGTATGTACAAAGAATTAGCAGGCACGGAAACCTGATGGTTCTGGAATCAACGGCGGTGGCAACAGAGATGGGGTACAGGCAGTGTAAAGTCTGCACCCAAAATAATCACTAGTCCCCTAAATGGGGTGAGAGGTTTTAGGAATGTATATTATAAACTGTGTTTTGGAAAGGTTTCTGAAAAATGAAAAAGGGACGGTAACTATCTACCTGGTTATTGTTTTTGTGATAATGGTGATTTTTATTGGGCTATTTATTGATTTGGCCCGGATAAAAACAGCTCAGAATCAGTTGCGCAGGGTAGCCAATGCCGCTGCCTGTTCCGTATTGGCTGATTACCATACTTCTACAAAACAGGATTTTGGTTTATTTACCTATAAAGGTGCGAATTATGACCAGGATTTTGCAAAATATGTCAAGGCCAATTTAACTTTTTCAGCGGACCAGAATTTCAACCTGCTGGACTACCGGTATGAAGGTTCCAAAGCAGATGTAAGCAATTCATTAGACAAAGAAGCGGTATTAAAACAGCAAATTTTGGAAGACATGAAATATCGGGCTCCCATCGAGTTGGGCCAGTTTATTACAGATAAGATCAAGGTAATAGGCAAAATGTTTAACTTTTTTAAGGCGAAAAACCAGGAACGAAAAAGCCTGGATACTATAAAAAAGAAGTCCAGGGAGATTGATACAATTGGCCGGGACATAGAACGGAGAAAAAAGGACCTGATTAGCAAAAGGGAACGCCTGAAAGAGCTGGAGGAAGAACTGGCCCGGGCGCAGGATGCCGAAACAAGAAAATCCATCCGGAAAGAGATGGCCAAGGTCAAAGAGGAAATAAAGCTGTTAAAGGAAGAAATCAGCGGCGATTTAGAGCGCTGCCAACGGTTATCCCGGGAGGTAGATAAGGGAAGGGGTAAATTAATTGAAGGCGGGTATATGGGCCCGACCGAGGGAAAAGACGAAATGGACATGGCTGTTGAAGAAAGTGAAAAATCGATTAATGCAGAAGTGCAAAGAATTCAGCTCAATATCAAGCGAGAAATGACAAAAGTGAACAGGGAAATTGCTGCCAGCCTGGATGCATTGGACCATGACCGGTATGAACGAATTGGGTTGACGGCTGTTAATGTAGTAATTTCTGAGTATGAAACTGTTAGCGCATCAGCTTATGCAAATGAGCTTAGGCGGCAACAAAGCGACCTGCAAAACCAAATAATTCAAAAAAATATTCTGGAAGGGGAAGGGATTATTGAGCCTAAGGACATTACGTCAAGAGTAGACGATTTTGAAGATAAGAACGGCCAAGATATCGAACAAATTGCTGAAAAGATGAATGCCGTTGTTTCCATTGAGCACGTGTTTACGGGCATGCGGGATGATTTATATATCAACGAATATGTCCTGGCGCATTTCTCCTATCTGACCAAGCCTGCGGCAAGTAAAAATTTTATGTATAAATATTGGAACAGTGAAGCGGAATACATAACCTTCGGTGGAGCCTATCCCAGGGCAAGGGCAGTAGGAGAAATATACCTCATTCGTTTTGGACTGGATACCATGGCTTATCTTTGTTTCAGCAAAGTTGCTCCTGCCGAACCCGTTGCCAGGTTTATCTATTCTGTAATCATGGGAGTTACGCATGCGGGTGTGGATACGCTGAAGTTGCTGCTGGGCCAAACCGTAGCCATTGCCGAGATGTATGACCCGACCTACGCTTTTGGTAATCCCCTGCATGATATCAGGACCAACTACAAAGAACATTTGCGGTTGTTATTATTTATAAATAATGATGACAACAAATTAAGGCGGATTCAGGAAATAATCCGGTTGCGTAACAATGTGGACCCGAAAAATCTAAATACGGTTTTAACGGGTAGTGCAGAGGTTTCCATAAGGTTATGGTTTTTACCTTTGGCCGGCATTCGTAATATGGAACACGGGCCCTTTGGAACAACAGTTAAGGATGGCCGGTGTTATATAACCAAGCGGGTAGAATATGGCTACTAAACGGGTGATTTTGATGAGAAATTTTTTTAAAGACAAAAATGGCAGCCTCACTTTGGAAGCAACTATTGTTTTCCCCTTTTTCCTGGTGCTGATGTTAACCCTGATAAATTTTGTGCATGTATGTATGGTGTACATTGCCATGGACCATGCGGTCAGTCAAACGGCCAAACAGATTGCGGTCCATTCTTATCCGCTTAAATTTATCAGGGGATCAGATCCCGCCGGTATGGAAGACTTGGCACAAAAAATACTTATGGACCCAACCAATGCTACCCTTGATTTGCCGCAGCAGATCAAAGCGGCAGTAACCTCAGATTTTCTAGCGGTGGTTGGCAACCAAATAAAGGAAGATACAATGGCGCTGATTGAGCCTGCCGTTAAAGTATATGCGCAGAAAAAGATAAGGGAAATGTATCCCCTGGGTTCCTTAAGGGACGATAGCTTTAAAATTGTTAAGGCTGTTATGTTTAACCCTTTCAATCTATCCCGCAGTAACGGTCTGGTAAATAACGTGGAGCTAAACAATGAAGATGTAGCGCTGGTGGTGGAGTATAAGGTGAAACTGCTTTTTCCGTTTTTTAAAAAAGAGCTGACTTTATCCAATACGGCAATAGAAAGGTCATGGGTGGACGACAAATAGGCAGGTGAATAATGGTGACAGTTTGTTTTATTGGGAAATCTTTGATATTAATCATCATCTTAGGCCTTGCCCTGTATTATGACATCAGGGAGCAAAAGATTAAAAACTTTATTACTTTACCGGCAGCGGTATTGGGACTGGCAACTAACCTTATGGAAGGTGGCTTGACAGGGCTCTTGTTCTCCATCAAGGGATGGCTTGTTCCCGTTGCAGTCCTAATGGTGCTTTACCGCATCAATGTTATGGGAGCGGGCGATATCAAACTGTTTGCTGCCATCGGGGCGGTTATGGGGCTGCCTTTTACAGCCTATAGCTTTGTCTTTTCAGTATATACAGGCGGTGTTATTGCCTTGGTCATTTTGCTAAAAAAAAGAGTGTTTATCAGACGCATGCAGGATGTATGCAATTACTTTAAATATATTTTTTTAACCGGCCGGTTGGCCAAGTATAGCGGTGATGACGATAAAAGTTCCAAATTTATTTTCTCCACAGCCATAGTACCGGGAACCATGATACAGTATATAATTACCCTGTTGCAGTTTAAAGGCATCATTTTGTTTAATTAAGGATGTGAAGGAACATGGAAAACACTTTATTTGATTTTAAGGTGGAGTATGTTGCCGATTTGCGCAGAAGCTACCTGGAGTTGGATAAAGAGAACCTTAAGGCTGACCAAATTATCGGATTTCAGGCCGAAATGATTGCTAACAACCAAATTCCCGGGGTCTTAAACCTGGAGATAAGGGAAAAGAATGCACATGCCAAACTGTATTATAATCTAACCGGTTTGATTAGTCTGGCTAATTATTTAAAGAGGCAGAAAATAGGCAAAACAGAATTTACTTTAATTTTGGAAAGGATTTTAAGTCCGATTTTGGAAAGTAAAAAATATTTTCTAAACAGCAATTCCTTCCTGCTTGATGACAATTTAATTTATATCAATCCTGATTCCGGGGAAGTATTTCTGGCCTATCTACCGTTAGAATTAGAACAGGATATTACTCGGACTTTCAAAACCTTTGTTACAGATTTACTGGTTGGCAAGGCTAATATTGATACGGGGGACAATTTTGTGCAACGGCTTTTGCAGTTGCTTAAAGCAGAAGATTTCAATTTACCGGAATTTCGCAAACAATTAATGAAATTAATTAGAGTTGACGATAAACTGCCCGAGGAAAACCCTGAACAATATAATATCAGGAACTTCCCTCCCAGACCAGGGACAGAACCTATGCCCACGCAGGATGAAGCAACACCTACGCCTAAACTACAGCTAAAACGGGCGCCCGTTATACCGCTTTATAACGGATTAAATTTTTCGCCAAAGCCTTCCTTTCAAAGAACCGTACTGCCCCAACCTGTTAAAAAAATGCGTGCTGAGAAACGCATAAATAATCAACCACCTGTTCCTACAAATAATAAAAATTCAGTCAGGACTAAAGCTTTAGGTGTAATGGCGGTCATTTCAGTGGTGTCGGCAATTATTTCCAACAGTGGTATTGATTTCGCAAGGGTTCTGCAGAATTTTACCAATAAAGAATTAGCTGCTGCCGGTGGACTTTTAATTTTCGTTATTACTCTAAGCTTTTATTACCGGAAGGTTAAAAGGGCTTCTGCAAAAGGCGGCAGCAGTGTTAATCAAAAAGATGACAATTTACCCCAAACCTTTAACCACCTGAATATGTCAAAAGTGGACATCGAAACTCAGCCCCAACGCAAGACAACTTTAGCCGATCTTGTTATTTCTCCATTGCCTCCCAAGCCGGCAACCGGTTCACCCAATTATGATCGCGACGAGACAACCCTTTTGGAAGATTACAGTGACGAAACTACCCTGTTGGTTGAGAATACTTACCCTGTGTTAAAGGCTGCAAATGGTGGAGACAAAATAATCCTGGATAAATCAACTATGGTTATTGGCAGAAATAAGGAAACTTGTGACTGGGTGATAGCAAACAAAAGTATCGGTCGGGCTCATGCGGAAATCAAGTGTATTGACGGCGTTTATTATATCGTGGATCTCGATTCCAGAAACGGTACCTTTATAAATGGTGATAAATTGATTAGTAATAAGCAGTACGCATTGCGAGAAAACGATAAAATTACTTTTGCCGATGTAGATTACCTATTTTGCTCCAAATAAAAAATTAGTTTGCCGGAGATAATTATGAAGTTTTTTTATGATTTGGGCAGTGATATTGGGAAAAGAAAAGTTAATAACCAGGATAAATTACTTATCAGGATAGGGGAAGCAGAAGGTATAGGAGAATTTGGTCTTTTTGTTGTCGCCGATGGTATGGGAGGAATGGCGGAAGGAGAAAAGGCCAGCGAAATTGCCGTAGAAGCTCTGAAACACTGGTGGGAGCAATTGGATTTTAAAAATATCTGCCACCCGGATCAGACAAGCATAGGCAATGATTTAGGAAAACAGTTTCGACATATAAACAGTAACATTTGCCACTATGGCCAAGAACGGGGAATTAAACTGGGAACAACACTGAGCGCTCTTTTTATAGTTCGGGATACCTATGTTTTATGCCATATCGGGGACAGCCGGGTATATCGTTTGAAAAGCCGGGATAAGCAGCTTACCCAATTAACGATAGACCATACTGTAGTGGCGGAACAAGTGCGTTTCGGTAAAATCACTTCCGAAGAAGCTTTATATCATCCTAACCGCAATATTCTGACCCAGTGTTTGGGAATACGCCAGGAAATATCGCCTTTTTTAAGTTGGGGCAAGGTGGAAAAAGGCGACATTTTCTTATTATGTAGCGATGGACTTTATAATAAGGTGCCTCACCATTGTTTGGCCACTTCTATTATGGAAAATATGCCAGGCGCAGCGGACCGTTTGATACGGATTGCCAATGATAACGGAGGAAACGATAACATTTCTGTGATTATTGTTTGGAACGAAGGATATAAAAATACTTGTAGTTCACGTATGTGGAACATATTTAAGACAATATTCAGGTAAAGAATTGTGGATATGTCCAGCGGATCCCCGGCAGGATAATTTCGTTAGAATACCAGAAATTAAACCAGGAAGGGCGGAAATGACCAAAAACAGGTATTGACCTTTCTGGCTTGGTTCTGTATAATTTAAATCAAGTTAATAAGCTGAAGGGGAGTAGCTTGAGCAGGGTAACCTGTTCTGGTAAAATCGTCAGTCGAGGATTAACTCACATCCATCCTCCGGTTTTACCGCAAGTGATTGCTTGAAAGCAAGACCTTACCGTTGTGACGGTTAAGGTCTTTTTATTTTACCTTGGCCGGACTTCCCCTTTATCTGAGGCCTCAGTTTTAAATATTAAATCTTAAGGAGGTGAATAGGGTTATTAGAAGGAAGTAAGATTAAAGGCGATTTTTTTGAAACTGAATTTTTGGGAAATTAATAGGAGGGATACAATGAGAGGGAAAAGTTTGGTCATAGCCTTAGTGATTATTTTTGCCTTTGCTGTGATGGGCGCTTTTGGCGCCTATAATGGGCTGGTAAGCCAAGAGGAAAATGTCAATAAAAAATGGAGTGATGTAGGAACATATTTACAGAGGAGGGCAGATTTAATTCCTAACCTGGTGGAGACCGTTAAAGGATATGCGGCGCACGAGCAAAAAGTGTTGAAGAGTGTCTCCGATGCGCGGGCCAAACTGGCCGGTGCGACAACAGTGGATGACCAGATTAAAGCTAATAATGAGTTAAGTGCAGCTTTATCCCGGTTGCTGGTGGTTGTGGAAAATTATCCAAACCTGAAAGCCGATGCTAACTTTAGACAGTTAATGGATGAATTGGCCGGTACTGAAAACCGGATTACCGTGGCCAGACGGGATTATAACCAGGCTGTTCAGGAGTATAATACCAGCATCAAGCGTTTTCCGACGGTGATATTTGCCAGGATGATGGGCTTCACAGAGAAACCTTATTTTCAGGCTCAACCGCAGGCAGAAAATGCCCCCAAAGTTGATTTTGGCGGAACCCAGTAAGGGGTGCTGAGTATGAGAAATAAACTTGTCAGTGTATTGGTGCTTGTTTGTTTACTACTGGTTTCTTTTCCGGCCTGGGCCGGTTTGAACCTACCCGCCAAACCAACAGACAATATATATGTACAGGATTTTGCCGGCTTGCTGGATGAGAAAACCAGGGATACGATAAGCGCAGTGGGGTATGAACTGGAAAAGAAAACGGGGGCTCAGGTAACAGTTGTGACTGTAGAAAATCTCCAAGGTTACAGTATTGAAGAATATGCCAATGAATTATTCAGAGATTGGGGGATAGGTCAGAAGGATAAAAATAACGGTGTGCTGCTGCTTGTCAACAAAGAGAACTTGCTGAAAAACAAACCCGGTAAGGTACGTATCGAGGTTGGGTATGGCCTGGAGGGAGCCATACCTGACGGTAAAGCCGGTCGTATTTTAGACAATTTTATATTACCTGCCTGGGAAAAGGGTGATTACAGCGCCGGGATTTTGCGAGGCTACCTGGGTATAGCGGCCGAATTGGCAAAAGAATATAAAGTTGAATTAGCGCCTGACGGGGTCGCTCTGCCAAGGCCGCTTAATGATAATTTATCAGAAGGAATGGTCCCGGGATTTGTAATTTTTCTTATCCTGCTAGTGGTTTTCCTGTCGCTTGGTTCAGGAAAAGGCTCTCGTAAATACCGCGGGCCCTTTGGCGGCGGCTTTGGAGGGTTCGGCGGGTTCGGAGGGTTTGGCGGAGGCGGCTTCGGCGGAGGCGGCTTCGGCGGTGGTTCTTCGGGAGGCGGCGGCGCCAGCCGG